>JAJRXD010000039.1 GCA_024276465.1 Deltaproteobacteria bacterium | reverse complement strand
TGTCATTTCGAATGAGAGAAGCGATTGAGAAATCTTTCTGTTGGATATAAGATTTCTCCCGGAGTTTATCCCGACTCTGTTCAGTCGGGGGTCGAAATGACAGTTTAAGTCATTTCATCTTTGACATGACAGTAGTTTAATCAAGGAAAGGATTAATTATGAATAACGTCACTTGTTCTAACAGGTATGGCTGGCGCGGGCGCATACTCCATGTTGACCTTTCAGAATCAAGAATATGGGAGGAGGAGCTTACAGAAGACCTGATGTATGATTATATTGGCGGATCAGGAATAAATGCGAGGCTGTTTTACGATCTTATAAAAGAAGCTCCGGGGGTTGATCCTCTTTCACCAGAGAACCCCCTGATTTTTGGGTTTGGACAACTGGTCGGCACTTCATTTCCATGTGCCACCCGTTATACTGTTACTTCAAAAAGTCCTCTAACCGGAATTTTTGGCGATTCCAATGCAGGAGGCTACTTCGGTGTCAGGGTTAAGCAGGCAGGCTATGACCATATAGTTATCAGGGGTAAAGCAGACAAGCCCACAGCCATCTATATTGAAAAAGGAACCCAGCCCAGGCTGGTTGACGCTGCGGATATCTGGGGGCTTGACACTTATGCCACTGACGAAAAAATCCATCAGGAATATGGAACTTGTGAAACCGCCCGTATTGGTCCTGCAGGTGAAAACCTTGTAACATATGCCAACATCTTTTCAGGAACAAAAAGGGTCAGCTCAAACGGCAGGGCAGGGATGGGGTGTGTTATGGGGGCGAAAAACCTGAAAGCCATTATAGTCAAAGCTGACGGTAAAGTGCCGGTGGCAGACAATGAAAAACTTGGTGTGCTGAGCAAAAAATACCGTGAACTGTGGGGCAATGGACCCGGGACTGCCGCCAATTCCGAATATGGGACACTCCTTCTTATTGCACAGATCGGAGCAGAGGTGGGGATAAAAAATGACCAGGAGAAGATCACCCCGGAACAGCTGGAACAGTATGACCTTGATGTTTTTCTCAACAAATACAAGGATGGAAAGTCAAGCTGCTACCTTTGTCCTGTGGGGTGCTCACAAAAATGGAAGGTAGATGATGGAATTTACAGGGGTGAAAGTGGAGATAAAATTGAATTTGGACATTATATTAACCTCGGCCCCCTGCTTGGTATATTTGATTATCCTTCGCTGTTTCATTTGGCAGACCTGACTAACCGAATGGGTATGGACTGCACCCAGTTTGGATGGAATCTGTCAATGATTATGGAATGCTTTCAGCGTGGAATACTGAGCTCTGAAGATACAGGCGGTATGGACCT
This sequence comes from Deltaproteobacteria bacterium, assembly GCA_024276465.1. Lineage (GTDB taxonomy): Bacteria > Desulfobacterota > WTBG01 > CAIYCZ01 > CAIRTM01 > JAJRXD01. The sequence continues at coordinate 12,296 of JAJRXD010000039.1, read as the reverse complement.
GAAGTGGGGAGATACTGAACTTGTTTCAGACATGATTAAAAAAGTGGCTGATAGAGAAGGCTTTGGAGACATGCTGGCTGAGAGTATTCCTGAGATAATCCGGAGATTAAACCCCCAGGTAAAACCCTATGGCTTTCATACCAAAGGCATGACATTTCCCTACAACCGAAAAGAGGTTTTGCCCATGAGCCTTGCCTCATCTGTTGCAGCCCGCGGAGCTGACCACATGAAAGGCCACCCTTTCTCAGCCCTTGTAGGCTCAAGGGATATGCTTGAAAGAATTTTCGGAAAGGAAATTCCTGATGAAATTACAGACAGCAGAAGCCCGGTTGCCAAGGGTCGTGTTGTGTGGTGGCATGAAAATTATAAGATGTTGATGGATTCTCTCGGGCTCTGTTTTATACCAGTTGCAGGGACAACCATTTTTGGCGACCCCCTTATTCTGTTTGAAGAGATGGGGGAGATATATCAGGCTGTAACAGGCAGGGACCCGGCGAGCCTGTTTGAATCAACTGAAAGGGCTAACCTTGTTGAAAGAAGCTATAATGCCCTTTTGGGGATTAACAGGAAGGATGATGTAAGGAAGGGGACAACCAGGGGAGAGGATGACCCGATAACTCACTCCGGCATGCTGGATGAATACTACCATTATCGCGGTTGTTCAAAGGAAGGGCTGCCAGGCCGTAAAAGGCTTGAGGATGTGGGGCTTACGGATGTGGCAGAAGACCTTGCAAAAAGCGGAGTTCTTTCAGAGCAGGAAAGTCCCTCGCCTGAGGAACTGATTGTTTAACTGTTTAGGCAAAATAATTGCAGGAGGAATAAAAATGAACACTCACAAAATTTATAATTGTCCAGCAGTTTTTTTTACCCTGTTATTATTTGCAGCAGTTCCTGCCTTAGGTTCAGAAGATGGTATGGGAAACCTCGATCTGGATATGGAGATTTCAACTACTTTACTGCATGAGTGGATGCCAAGTGTGACTTATAATTCTATTGAAAATGAATACCTGGTTCTCTGGCATTCAACAGGAGTAAGAGATGATGGAGGAGAAAACATGTACAGTCTGCATGCCCGGAGGATATCCTCATATGGACAACTTCTCGGAGAATCATTTTCTCCGCTTAAGTCTGTCGGTCCTGAGAGAAGGCTTCTCCCAAGAGCAGTGCATAATCCTTTTACAAATCAGTACATTGTGTCTTTCTCCATGGGTCAGGAGGCAACCGACTGGGACCCCTTTATTACCATACTGGACAGTAAAGGCAGCACTTTGTTTGATCCGGCAGCGATTTCTGAAGAGCCCACAAAGGCTTCTCATCCTGGTATTGTATTTAATACCACAAGGCGGCAATGCCTTGTGGTGTATAATGACAGCAGAACCGGACTTGCAGCTATTTATGGAATTATTATTGACGAGGATGGCAATATTGTAAAAGGTGACTTTGTTATCAAGGCATCAGAAAATCCGGAGGAGGGCGGATTTATAAATGCCTTTGCATGCTATAATCCCACGAATGACACATATCTGATTAACTGGGAGGATTTCAGAAATGTTTCAAACTGGATGGAGCCCGGCGATATATACGGAGCGCTTCTTGACGGGGAGGGTAATGTGATTGTAAATGATATTCCAATGGTTGACGATCACGGAATGGACAACGAAGGTGATCAGAGGGTGCAGAGTATTGCTTATAACCCGGACAGAAATGAATTTCTTGCAATGTGGTGGGATTCAAGGCCTTCTCTTGACGGGGGCGGAGTGGTGGGAAGAATTATCAACCCGGACGGAACCCCGGAGGGGTCTGATTTTATTGTTGCTGATGCACCAGGGTCCCAAAGTTTCCCGCATGCGGAGTATGTTGAAAAAAGAGGAATGTATTTTGTAATATGGGATGATGGAAGAAATTATGACGCTTCAGAAGACGAGGATGAAAACAGAGACATATATGCCAAATGGCTGAGTCCTGACGGAATTTCAGCAGGTGATGATATCCCTGTAAGTACCATGAAAGGCTCACAAAGGTATTCTGAACTTGCCTATAATCAGCTGATGGACAGTTTTTTGATTGTTTACAGAAATGAGGTGGAAGAGGCTGTTTCTGAAGGAGGTTCCGGACACATCGCTGAGTCCGGAGGAGACATATTGGGGAAAATTTATGGAGTTCCCTCCTTTCTTTCCTGCCGCGTTGTTGATCATGGAACAGGTGCTGCTGTTGAAGGGGCCAGAGCTGTTGTCCTGGGGCTGACACTGCCCACTATGGAGACAACAGGCTCTGAAGGGTGGTTCAACATTGCAAAAGATGGTCAGCCAGAGGGGAAGTATTTCATTATAATTTATAAAAACGGGTCAGGTATGGCGATTGAATCTGTATTATACCATGGGGAACCGCTGCAGTTAACCATAGAACTTGGCAAATAACGCTGTAACCCGGCGTATGACACCATAACAGTTTCTGTTTATCTCCAACTATATTGGGCCAAGCCAGCACAATCCGGTTAGAACCCTCACTTTATCAGAACGCCGGCCCTGAAAAGTCCGATAACCTGTGTCTTAAAAGTGATCAGTCCTGCGCTCTGATCTACCTTTTCTACATCAACCGAATCCCAGTCCTCAGTAACATGATTATAGATATAAACATTTACATTCCCTGAGCCGGCCTTTTTGCTGTTATAGGGCAATGTGATGGTAATGTCCCTGTTAAAAAAATTGCGGTAGGGACCAAAAAGAACAGCCGGGCCAACAGGCTGTACATGCTTCATGGCCGGCGGGTTAAGCTGATGGCTGATGGTAATGACAGTGTCTTCCCAGAGGCAGTCATTTGTGTCTTTTGGATCGTTAATGGGGACAGCAGTCTCATAAGTGAATCCTTCCGGCCTGTCTGGATAGGGATCAGGAGGTATTATGATCTTTGCTCCACTGATCAGGCTGAAGCGATCGTTTGCCTCTACAGTGGCGCCGTCCAGCTTGGTAACCATTTGAGATGCCTCTACCTTTATCCGGACATCCTTTGGATAGAGTCCAAACCGTTCCAGGGTGCCCCTGAGAACCACATAATAGCCTGTGGCAAACTCCCTGGTCAGGTGGCTGAAAGATGGGGCAATATTAATTTCGGCAGCAGCATCCTGGCTGCCGCAGTCCACCTCATTGCCTTCAGTATCCTCGCAGTAGGTAAGGTCAAACTGTCCGGCCTCCATATCCTCTCTTGGCAGTACCGGGATGCCATTAAGTTCTCTCATAATAAGGAGGTTATCCATGTTGTCGAAAAACCAGTGGCATGGGGCAACAATTATTTTGTCCAGTCCGTTTTCCTTGGCAGACTGTATGGATGGGCGTAAGCCATGAAAATGGTCGCCGAGCTTTTTCCCAAGATACAGTCCGTAAGTAAAATAGTTATCCGTCAGGAGATCACTTTCAACACCCCCTATGGTGAAGACAAGGTCATAGCGGTTTCCGTATGCCTTCTGGAGTGCCTTTTTCCATGAAAGATAGTTAAGGTAACCATTTTCATGGTAGACCTACCTGCTCCACGGGTGTTGGGTTCCCATCACCCAGGAACTCTCTGTCCCACCCCATGGAAGACCCCTTGTTACATAGATTATTCCTATTTTACTTCCTTCAGGGTAGGCTTCTATAAAACTTTTAAGGTTCATGATGTTCATGGAGTTAAACTCGGGTGTTCTTCCCACCTGGCGCGTCTGGTATATCTCCATCTGATCCAGCACCCCGATTTCACAGAGGCGCTCCTTAACAAAATTACCGGTCATATATTCATTTGCATAGTTATTATTATCAGTTGTTTCACGTGCAAGGAGCATTTTTCTGAAACCCTCGTCGGCAAAGGTCTCAGCAACATCAGTTTCATGTTCAGTATATCCTGTTACCTGATTATACATGCCAAAACGAACATCAATACTGTCCCCAAAGGATTTTTTCAGAAAAGTTTTGGTAAAGTCAAAAATTTCAAGGGCATAAGAACTTTCAAGATAAGCATCTGGTGGTTCTGATGGTCCACCCAGGATGGCAACACGTCTTAAAAACCCCAGGGGGCCTTTTTCATACAGGTCGCCCAAGCCATTAGGGAATGGGAAGTCCATTGAACCAATCTCGTACCATCCGGCAAGAGGATCTTCGCCTGTTCTCGGATCAGGAGGGAAATAAAGCTCACCGGTCATGGCACTGATTACTTCACTTACTGGTGTTATGGGAACATTCTCAGGTATAATGTCCGGGGTTATGGAGGGGGATTCCGGGTGTATGCTTATATATACACCATTGACTAACTGATAGATTCCTGAGCGGTCATAAGTAAGCTCATAATCAGGCCAGGAGCAAGTCAGTCCCCATGGAAGCAAACCAAGATGGGACTCATACGGAAACTCACCAACATGCCCGATTTTACAGGTTTGACCTGGATACAGAGTCCTGTCACCTATACGACACGAGACATGACTGTTCCATGAGTACTCAAAATTGTATCCTGCAGGAGAGCCCCAGCTGGTTATCAATACAGCTACCTTGTCTTGAACGGGAACCGCAAAAACAATTCCGGAAAATAACAAAATTAATAAAATACCCGCTATAAAAGAAATATTTTTTGATTTCATAAGCTGTCCCCTTTGTTAATCTCATCGGGTTTAATTCCACAAAGCATGGACTCCATGGATTATCCTGTAAAGCTGTCAGGTTTTAACCCCGGCCCTGAAAAGTCCGATAACCTGAGTTTTAAAGGTGACCAGAGCACCAGCCTGATCCATGCTTTCCAGATCCAGCGGGTCCCAGTCTCCAGTAACATGATTATAGATATAGACATTTACATTTCGTGAGCCGGCCTTTTTGCTGTTATAGGGCAAAGTGATGGTAACGTCCCTGTTAAAAAAGTTGCGGTAGGGACTGAAAAGAACAGCCGGGCCAGCAGGCTGTACATGCTTCATGGCCGGCGGGTTAAGCTGATGGCTGATGGTAATGACAGTGTCTTCCCAGAGGCAGTCATTTGTGTCTTTTGGATCGTTAATGGGGACAGCAGTCTCATAAGTGAATCCCTCTGGCCTGTCTGGATAGGGATCAGGAGGTATCACGATCTTTGCCCCGCTGATCAGGCTGAACCGGTCGTTTACCTTTACAGTGGCGCCGTCCTGTTTGGTAACCATTTGAGATGCTGCCGGCTTAATCCTGAGATTCTCTGGATAGAGTCCGAAGCGTTCAAGGGTGCCCCTTAGAACCACATAATAGGCTGTGGCAAATTCCCTGGTCAGATGGCTGAAAGATGGGGCAAGTGTAATTTCGGCAGCAGCATCCTGGCTGCCGCAGTCCACCTCATTGCCTTCATTATCCTCACAGTAGGTAAGGTCGAACTGTTCGGCCGCAATATCCTCTCTTGTTAAATAGGGCAGATTGTTTAACTCACGCATGTATAAAGTAATATCAGGAGCATCATAGAGCCAATGGGCCGGGGCAACAATTATTTTGTCCAGTCCGTTTTCCTTGGCAGACTGTATGGCATCCCGAACACTTGAAAAATGTCCTCCTAACTCATCTCCAACATGCATTGCATAGCTGAAAAAATTATCTTCCAGGATATCACTTTCAACGCCTCCTTTTGTAAAGACAAGATCATAGCGGTCTCCATATGCATTCTGTATGGCCTTTTTCCAGGAGAGATAGTTTAGATAGCCGTTTTCATGTATGACTTCCCTGTACCATGGCCGCTGGGTTCCCATAAGCTCAGATTTATCCTCAATCCCCCAGGGCAGCCCCCTTGTCAGGTAAATAATACCGATCTTTGTTCCTGAGGGGTAAGCCTCTATAAATCTTTTAAGGTTCATGACGTTCATGGAGTTAAACTCAGGTGTTCTTCCCACCTGGCGCGTCTGGTATATCTCCATCTCATCAAGGACACCGATTTCGCAGAGGCGCTCCTTGATATAATTTCCTGTCATGCCCTCGTTTGCATAGTTGTTGTTGTCGGTTGTTTCACGGGATAGAAGCATTTTTCTGAAACCTTCTGCGGCAAAGTCCTCTGCCACGTCCATCTCATGCCTGGTGTAGCCTGGTATTACGCCGTATTTTCCAAAGCGCACATCGATCATGTTTCCGAATGACTTTTCAAGCATTTCACGGGTATGGTCAAAGATTTCAAGAACATAGCTGTTCTCAAGATACGCCTCCGGAGGCTCGGCAGGTCCACCAAGTATTCCCAGGCGTCTCATAAAGCCCAAAGGGCCCTGCTCATAGAGGTCACCGCATCCGTTTGGAAATGGGATGCTGCCTGATCCTATTTTGTACCATCCTGCAAGATGATCTTCGCCCGTTACAGGATCAACCGGGTATTTAAGCTCCCCTGTCATTGCATGCTGCACTTCTACTAACGGGGTTATGGGAATGCCAGCGGATATCATTTCAGGGGTTAAAGAAGGAAGATCAGGACTCATGCTCACATAAATACCATCCAATAATTGATAAATACCAGAATTGTCATAGACCATCTCACCCCCAGGCCATGCTGTTGTAAGACCCCAGGGAAGTACTCCCAAGTGAACCATGTAGGGGAATTCCCCCACATGGCCGATTTTACAGGGTTGCCCGGGATACTGGGTCCTGTCACCTATACGGCAATCCCTGTGATTGTTCCACGCATAGTCAAAGTTAAACCCTGCCGGGGCACCCCAGCTTGTTATCAATACAGCTACCTTGTCTTTAACTGATACTGCATGGGATATCCCTGACAATAAAACCAGAAAGACAATTATTGTTGCAATATAAATTTTTTTTGATTTCATAAAAAACCACCCCTGAATATAATAAAATTATGGAGACTGTTTCAGACTATGTGTCAAGTTCTATGGTTAATTGCAGCGGTTCCCCTGTGTAAGTTATGGCCTCATACGTAATACCATGCCCGTTTTTGTAAATTATTATGAAATACTTCCCTTCGGGCTGACTGGCTTTTGGAATGTTGAACCATCCCCCGGAGTTTGTGGTCTGAATTGATGGAAGTGTTAATCCAATGAGCACTGCCTTTGCATTCTCAACAGGAGTCCCTGTTGATTTCTCAACAACACGGCAGGAAAGGAAAGAGGGTACTCCATAAATCTGACCCACTATGTTTCCTCCTGATTCCGTAATGTGTCCTGACCCGCCTTCTACTAAAACCTCCTCGTCCACTTCATCTCTCCATACAAAGAGGAATCTGTCCATCAGCGGGTTGTAAACAGCTTTGCCATATCGTTGATGGCCATCTTTGACGACAACCGGATAGTCAGAACCCACTGGCGCTCCTGTTGAATCAAACCATTTAGCATAAGTATCCCAATTCTGAGTATCCCTCCAATATGTATCAGGCTCATCGTTACGGCTGTCATCCCATATGGCAAAATACATTTTCTTTTCTTTAATGTAGGAAATTTCAGGAAAGACTTGAGCTCCCTGAGCATCTAACATAATGAAGTCAGGACCAACAGGAGTTCCGTCCGGGTTGAAAATTCTACCTACCACATTAACCTCATTTATCGAAAGGTTTGAATCCATCCAGCAGGCAAGAAACTCATTCTTATCCGGGTTATAGACAACTTTGTTATGCCTCTGATCTTTTTCATCTTCCATTCCGTGGTCGTCGACCATTGAGATATCACCAGTCAGGGTATTACCATCCCCGTCAAGCAGTGCCCCGTAAACATTGCTTGGATCTGTCCAGGTTTCAACATTTCTGAAATCCTCCCAGTTAAAAAGATAGGTGTCATCTGTGGAGTTATAGCAGGATTGTGGGTTTATCTGATCTCCTTCCGCACTGCTAATGACAAATTCTTCTCTGACGATGTTACCCCCATCATCAACAATGACTCCGAAGATATCGGCATTACCGTTTCTGCTATCATTATAGGCTACAAGATATTGTCGTCTTGTTGAGTTAAACGCAATAGTAATATGGTTTTGTCTGGCAGGATTTTCGGATAAAGCAATGGGGTCGGATATTTCGGACCCATCATTATTCATTATTGTTATAAAAGGATCCCAGTCTGTTGACTCCTGTTCCATGATAAAAGCAACTACATACTGATTGGTAAAAGGGTTATAAACAGGTCTGGGGGTGAGTCTCCTCTCAGGACCGGTGGACTGGATTGGAGAGAATGCTTCCCCCAGGAGTTTACCATCTGCAGAGACCCTCTGAGCATGAAGGCTGTACATATTTTCTCCTCCATCATCTCTTACTCCTGTGGAATGCCAGAGGACCATAAACTCATTATCAAACGGGTTATACGCAGGATTTGGCATCCACTCGTGAAGCAATGTGGCAGAAATATCAAAGTCACCGGTTAGATCTGCCATTACCACCTCGGAACATCGGGCAGTCCCGTCAGCTAAAAGCACAATTGATGACAACACAATGCAGGCAATAAATTTTTTCATGGTATCTCCTTTTCTATGGAAAAAGTTTTTTAAGTTTAGAGAATTGATTCTGCTTGATTAAAACAGATATGTCAATTCGGTATTTTATCCAGCAGCAATCATCTTTCTTATGGTATGCCTTACTTTCTTTTTGATTAAGTGGCTTGTAACCTTTTTAGTGATTTTTAAAAGGTTCCACTGTTTTTCCCAGAACCCGGCAGAAACGTGATACCTGTCCTCAATGACTGCATTAATTTTTTGAGCAATCTGAAAGTAAACAATTCTGCTGTAATGCCGTATGTTGTTGCGGTGATCTTCCGCCTGCGAGAGAAACTTCCTGACATCACATATAACCACGTTATCCCTCTCCCTTACGGTATCTTCAAGCAGGCTGTTCATTTTTTTATGATGAAGCCATCGCTGGTTTTCCGGCTTTGGCGTGTACTGCACCTCAGAACCGTTCAGGATAATAAGCAGCTTGTGGCTGTCAATCTGGTTGCAGAGCCAGATAATATTTTTTCGGAATGAGTCATCTGATATAGCCCCAAGAAAAGTGAAATTGGTGCTGAACCACTCAAGAAACTGTGCATCAAGGCAGTGCTTTTTGTTTGCTTTCATGTGCATTGCCCAGTTCTCCTGCCTTGTTGCATCAACCAGAAAGTCATCAAACGATATAATAAAATCCGTATTTTTATAGCGGTAAAGACCCCTGGTATAATCTTCGAGTGTACTGTAAATATAGACATCATGCTGATCTGAAAAAAAACGTGTTCTGAATGCATCACGGTCAAAAAACTGGATTTTGTCAATGACCTCACCATATGTGGAAAGAGTATCAGAGCCGGATCGCATGAGAATCTCTGTGTGCGAATTGTTCACCATGGTACCTTTGGCTGAAACATAATTTGTTTCAGCATCAAAAAGAAAGCCCCTTGTAAGATAATTTTTAACCTGCAGCAGATCGCACCCGCCCTTGACTATTATTTTTACCTGCTTTTTCATGACAGGTGGTTCTTCAGTTCCATCTGTTATCTTGTGCGTTCTGTCCTCATGTATCCAGTCAGGGGCATTTCCCGAAGTCAGATCAGCGGCAACTTCACCAATAATGTCTATTGCCGGGCATCCTATTTTATGGTACAGCCAGTTCTCTATCCCCATGTTAAGAATACGGCATGAAAACAGAAAATGCCAGAGGTGGGTATCCTTTTTGGCATAAAACCCGCAGATGCCATAATCACCGTATTTATCAAAGACACGTATACAGCCCTTTTCTATGCTCGGGTTGTCAAGCAGCTGCGCCAGTTCCTCACTGGTCAGGCGATGCTTGGTATAGTTAAGCTGGTTGGTTCGGTTAATAAGCTCAAGAATTCTTTCATGCTCAGGTCTGCACTCCCTTATGATTTCAACAGATATATTTGAGTTTCGCAGGAATTCCTCATTGCTGCAGATGGTTGTTTTTTGATCATGTAACTTTTTTTCAAGCAGCTTGTACTGGCTGAGCCGTAAAAATTTGCTGTCATCCCTGCCCCTGCAGGACTCAAGCTCAAGAATGTTTTCCAGAATCTCCGGCCCGGCAGTCTGTATCCCCGGATTGTAAAATTTTGCCTCTTCAAGATTTAAATGATTGTCATCAATAAAGAGGACATTTTCAGCTCTCAGCTGTATCTCCTCAATCAAAACTGAGATGAGATGTCCCTTGGGCTGCCAGTCGATTTTAGGAAACACAAAGTATTGCCAGATGCCATGTTTTTCCAGACAGGCTCTGGCTGTATCAAAATTATTTTTAGATACAATGGAGTTTACAATCCCCCGTCGTGTGAGGGAGATAACCCTGTCGTGATTTTCCTTCAGGTAAACTATCGGCTCTTCAGAAAGGGTGCCTTTCCAGAAGGTTTCATCCAGGTCCCATATGACAAGTTTTATCTGTTTCATAGTTCCGGTTCTACACAAAACAGGTAATGTCAAAACAAACCACAAAGTTTTTCTGTGGTTTATGCTTTATCCTGTTTTTCATGAGGCTTTTGTGGGCAGTAAAAAGTCGGTTTTTGTTCAGCAAGTTATCATGCTTTATTCAGCCGGGCTGTTTGAAACAGGAGTGACAGAGCAGCCCCTGTGTGTTTCCACTCAGGAACCGTCTGCGTATGTCCAGGGCTTTTTCTGAATTCCATATCTCCCTGATGCTCTGCCTGGAAACATTTCCCAGCACAGTCGTGTATCCATAATCAACACAGCACAAAAGCATGTCGCCATTGAACAGAATATAGGCCTGGGTAAAAAGCCTTTTGCAGTATGAAAACCGTTGCCAGCTGCCTGGCTCTATCCCTTTGCCGGCAATTTCAGTGTTTGACCTGTTTTCAAGTCTTCGTATATGCACTGAAACACCTCTCTGGTGCCAGTAGTTTAAAATACCCGGAATTTCTTTTTCAGTCAGCTTTGTCTTAACCATGGTAATCGTAACCCGCGGCTTTTTACTGTTGCCATCCTTCATAAGCCCAAGAAAGTTGTCAATGTTTTTAAGCGTTGTTTCAAGGCAAAGCCCCTTCATGCTTTCTTCATAGGCCTGTTTTGAAATGCCATGACAACTTATATTGAGACGGTCCAAACCTGAACTGGCAAGGGCCCTGCCCATTTCATCATTTAGAAGTCCTCCATTGGTATTCAGCTTTATTGAAAGTCCTTTTTTTCTGTTTTCTGCAATATATTTTATTTTCTTGCCAAGGCAGATATCAATAAGAGGCTCATTCATCAAATAAGGGCTGATCCTTTTCACCCTGTTTTGAACACATTCATCAATAATTTTTTTAAAAAGGGACCAATCCATCCTTCCTGAGGGAAGTTTGCTTGAGCCGTTGCCATTCGGGCAGAAAATACAGCGTGCATTGCAACCCGAAACCGTCTGAATCTGAATGTCTTCTGGAAATGCCTGCACTGGAACAGCTGAGGTTTGGAAAAAATAGAGAGCTTTGCGAAACCCTGGTTCATCTTCAGGAATGTAATAAAACCTTTTACTCATAACTCCATCATCATTTTACTGGCAGGTTGATAAGAACCGATTTGCTGGGAGATTAAATCCTAAATTGAGCGATTCTAAAAAAACATGATTTCACAAATGCCAGCTTAGTGTAACAGCATTGAACGGATTTAAGCGTTACACAAGCTTCACCTGGAGGGTGAAGCGTAATGCTTACCTCGGAAGCAGACATGGATGTCTGCTGAGAATGAGTGAAATGCTGTTACACTAAGCTGTCTTTATCTGTAAAATCGCTCAGCTTAGGTAAATATAATGAAATTGCGATTACATGTCAACAAAATTGAAGCATTAGGGCCAAACTCGGGCAGGGCTTGGTCCTGCATCAAAAGCAACACTAAAGCTTTGCCCTGCATGATTCAGCTTCAGTCAGTCTTGCAAGGCCATTTTTTGCCAGATATCCTGCCCCGAATATTCCTGCATCATTTCCAAGTTTTGAAATAATTACCCTGATTTTATCTTTTGAAACACTGAAGACTCTTTTTTTTATCTCCTCCATCAAACCTGCTTTAAATATATGGGCAGATTTTCCAACTCCTCCTCCAATAATAAAAGTATGTATGTCAAGGAGGTTATTCACATTTGAAATGCCTATTGCAAGATGCCTTGCTACCACTCTGAAAATTTCAAGGCTGAGGGCATCGCCTTTTTTTGCCTCATCATAAATTGTTTCAGGTGTCAATGTTTCAGGATTTTTTTTATACAGGATTTGAAGAGAAGACGCCTGGCCGGAGTCAAGGGCATCTTTAGCCATCCTTAACATCGCTGACCCGGAGCTGTATGCTTCCAGGCAGCCCCTTTTGCCACATCCGCACTGTGCTCCATCAGGGTTTACAATAACATGGCCAAATTCTGCAGCCTTGCCTGATTCTCCTGTCCAGAGTTTT
>JAJRXD010000038.1 GCA_024276465.1 Deltaproteobacteria bacterium | reverse complement strand
TGGCCTCGCAATGACAATGCAAAGCAAAATCAAACAGTTAATGTCATTGCGAGGGAGGTATCCCGCTACTGCGGGAAAGCAATCTCAACCTTGAAACACATGCAAAAACAATATGTTAATACCTTGTTTTGGACATTAATGAAATTATATAATCCTGATCCTTGTTGGCAGAAAAAATATCTGCTTCACTATCATCATGCTAATACGCCAGTTTTTGCAGATAGTGAACGGTAAAGGTACTGGAAGGCCAGTTTTTGCCTATATCCTTTACTTCTTTAATAAGGTTAAAACTTGCATGGCGCCCATAAACATCCCAGTTCAGGGTTCCTGCAGGAACATAGGCCTGTTCTCCCCCAATGGTTTTCCTCTGCATGTACAAATTCTCATTTACACGCCAAAGGTTACCATCTTCATCCCAGCATTTCTTGATAAGAATGTTCCACTGTTCCGGATCAATGTAAAAAACCTGTTTGCTGTAAGTGTAGTGAGGTTTCTTGTATACAGCTTCCACTTCAAAGGTATTAACACGTTCCCTCTGAAGGCCGTTATAAACCCCGGTGCCCTTTACCCAGTTTGCCTTTGACATGTCCTGGTGACGGACAAGAAGAAGCTCTTTCCTGCCCAGCAGCTTATAAGTATTTCTGCTTATATGGTCATACCACCCGTCAGTATCATCCCGGATCAGCTCGGTCCCGTCAATATTATCTCCCCTCTGAGCCTGTGAAATACGCCTGATTCTTCTGAACCGTGACATCCAGAACCATTCATCATCTTCTCTCTCAGGTTCGTTGTACTTTATTTCAAGAATCCCGTTATCAACAAAATCCGCTGGAGATAACAGCTTGCTCATCAGTGTTCTTCTGAAATCCTTGGGGTTTTTTGGTATGTTGGGATACGGCTGATTAAAAGTCCTTCCTGACCAGAACATCTCGATCCGCTTTCTGGACTGCTCTCTGACAAGACCTGTTCGAGGCTCAACAACATATCCTTCCGGAATTTCCCATCTTGAATCTCCTCTTGTCTGCATATCAAAATTGTACATAACTTCAATGCCGGTTTTTGGCTGAGGAAAGATGAATCCAGCCATATTTCTGTAATTAACAAGCATATCTCCTTCAAGCCTGGCAACCGGGGCATTCTTTTTCGTCATGGCAATTTGTCCTCTGGAATAGACAGCCCGCCTGTAGGGCACAATTTCAAACCAGTATTCTTTCGCGTTCATGTACGCCGGGTCTTTCAGCACCTTAACCTGAGACTCCAGAAGAAAGTCCTTTACCTGGCCAACGTTTGTCTTGTCAATCCTTTTCCCTGCCCAAATCTTTTCCCATTCTCTCACCCTTTTGAGACCATCACCTTCATATGAAGGAACAAAAAAACGCATCTCTGCTGCCGCAGCAAATGATGAGACAAAAATCAATGTAATCAGCACACAAAACAACCACTTTAAAACAGGCCTTGCTGTGCTTCTCCGTTGAATCATAAGCTTTACCTCCTTTTTTTAACCTGGTTATTCTTACCTAAAACCTGTATTTAATCTTTATATAGGTTCGGGTTTTATCCCGCGCAGCAGCAATACCACTGTGCGTTGGATCATTTGCATAATTTTGGGAATGGCCCACAGTAAAAAGCCAGTGCGTTGTCAGGGAAACAGTACAGGAAAGCGAAACATACCCCCAGTTTCTTGTGTTATAGAGAATTCTCAAGACAGGCGTAAAGGTCTGATTGACAAAATGAGTCCTGAACATGAGAGTAAATGTGGTATTGGAGCGGTTGCCATAATTGAACTGTCTCTTGATTCGCGATACATTTCCAAGGTACCACCCCTGAAACAGGCTCAGATCCACATTCACATATCCCTGAGCCCTGTGGTCAAGTTTCTTGAAGAATGCTGCTCTAAAAGGACGGCGAATGGAAACACCATATGTAACAAAGTCTCTCTCGATTTTGCCGTCTCTTGTTTTATTTCCATCAGTGGTTCGGTTAAAATCCTGGCCGATAAAATAGGCGAATTCACTTATGATAACAGCATTAGTAAGTATGGGATCAAATGTCTGAAGTCCCAGCCCTATCATCTGAAACCTCTTGGCATCATATAAATCCTTGTCTGGAAGCGGGAGTTTAACACCATCTCCCCTCGCAGTTGAAAAATTCCTGGCCCATTCAGAATAATCATCAATCTTGTCAACAATCATTGTATCACTCAGCGCATTAAAGTACTGCATTGTCCAGAGCCACTCATAATAATGGCCGGCGATTTTTGTGTTCAACATTCCCCTGAGCCTGAATCCAACTTCATAGCTTTTCAGCCCGAAAGCAGGCTCGGATTTATCCTGCAGCTCTTTGATAGCACCTGTAATTCCTGTGCCTCCAAGTGCTTCATTGGGAACAGATGGAGACCCCCGGTCTGATCCCTGTATTCCAAGCCTGAGACGTCTGTAATCACCAGGATTGAAGATGAATTCAAAAATAATATCTCCTGGCAGACTGGAAGCATATAATACCCGCAACATCCACAGGCCTATTTTCAACTCATCCAGATCATCAATCCCGGGGGAAGAATAGCGAAGGTCCAGGGGATTTACAACATCAGTGGTCTGCTGCAACTCCATCTCACCCCAGATAACCTTCTGTTTTCCTATTCTGAATGTCCACGGCCCCTTGTTAACATCAAGATAAAATTCATTCAGGATATCATCGCTATCCCAGAATGGTACCTGGTAATCCCTGTAACGCTGACCAGCCGGCATTGCCCTGCGAAGCTTCCTGTTAATATCAGGCCCTGATTCATAATAATATTGAAGCCATGAAAAAAAATTGATAATTGTATCACCCTCATTATAAAGCCTGAAAAGCATTTCCACCTGCGCGCGGTGTCGCCACACAGTTAGAGACTTATCATACTGATATTTCTGGGTATCGTGTTTATGATTCCGAAAGACCAGGTATTCATCAAACAACCCCTTGACTCTAAGTCTTCCATTGAAAAATTCAGTCTGGGCATATGATTGAGTCATACCGGCAAGCATCACAATGAAAGAAAGCAAAAGGCTGAAAAAGGTAATTCTTCTTTTCATAGCACCCCCTATAAATAAAAAGAATAATTTTAACTTCATTGTTGTCCAGGAACGAGATTGCCACGCTTCGCTCGCAATGACAATGCAAAGCAAAATCAAACAGTTAATGTCATTGCGAGGGAGGTATGACCGAAGCAATCTCAACCTTGAAACACATGCAAAAACAATATGTTAAT
>JAJRXD010000037.1 GCA_024276465.1 Deltaproteobacteria bacterium | reverse complement strand
GCTCAACGGATAAAAGGTACTCCGGGGATAACAGGCTTATCTCCCCCAAGAGTCCATATCGACGGGGAGGTTTGGCACCTCGATGTCGGCTCATCGCATCCTGGGGCTGAACAAGGTCCCAAGGGTTTGGCTGTTCGCCAATTAAAGCGGTACGTGAGCTGGGTTTAGAACGTCGTGAGACAGTTCGGTCCCTATCTGCCGTGGGCGCAGGATATTTGAGAGGATCTGTCCCTAGTACGAGAGGACCGGGATGGACAAACCTCTGGTGTACCAGTTGTTTCGCCAGAAGCACAGCTGGGTAGCTATGTTCGGAATGGATAACCACTGAAAGCATCTAAGTGGGAAGCCAACCTCAAGATTAGATATCCCTTCCTGATGGTTACATCAGGACTAAAGACCCCTGGTAGACTACCAGGTTGATAGGCCGGGAGTGTAAGTTTGGTAACAAATTCAGCTGACCGGTACTAATAGGTCGTGAGGCTTGACCATATTTATTTAATAGTAATACGGAGACTATAGATTACTTGTCAATACGCTATAAGATTTATCATATGTAAAGAATTTTCGGTGACAATAGCGAAGGGTAAATACCCGTTCCCATACCGAACACGGAAGTTAAGTTCTTCAGCGCCGATGGTACTGCCTTGGTGACGAGGTGGGAGAGTAGGACGTCGCCGAAATTTATATTAAAGGCCTGTTTCAGAGATGAAGCAGGCCTTTACTTTTAACCCAGAATTTGCAGTAACCATCTGCTGCAAATTCTGGGTTAAATACTACGGGTTTATTTTTTGCAGTTTTTCCAGGGATGTGTTTGGACCCAGAAGGATAAGAATATCACTGTCCTTTATGATGAACTGGCCGGTTCGAATCATGTTAAGCCTGTCTGGAACAAGCTCTTTAATAGCAATAACCTGCACGCCGTGCTTGTTTATAAGATCTATTTCCTTTAATGATTTTCCTATAAAATGTTTCAGCGGAGTCAACTCAATTATGCTGTAGCCCTCAAGGAATGGAAGGTATTGTAAAATGTTGGGGGTTTGCAGACGTTCAGCAAGGGCAAAGGCCTGATCCTTTTCAGGAAAAAAAACTTCCGAAGCCCCAACTTTATAAAGAATACGGCTGTGAGGTTCGGAAATTGCTTTGGCGGCAACAAATTTAACTCCGATATCTTTAAGGCTCAGTGCAGTCAGAACAGAAGCCTCCATTACTGAGCCTATACAGACAATTGCAGAATCCACATCTTTAATCCCAAGGGACTCAAGAACAGAAGCATCTGTGGCATCTGCAACAACTGCCTGGGAGACCCGGTTTTTAATTGTTTGAATACGCTCAGAATTGATGTCAATGGCCAGTACTTCATGGCCTTTCTGATAAAGTGTTGTTGCCAGGTAGTAGCCTGAGTTTCCAAGTCCTATTACTGCAAATTGTTTCATGATTGTATTATTTCCTTTATCCTATCATAATATCATCTTCGGGGTAAAAATAACGGGCTTTTACAGGATTGCTTATTGCCATGGCTACAACCAGGGGTCCTAACCGGCCAAGAAACATTGTACATATAAGCACCATTTTCCCCATTGTTGATAGCCCTGAAGTAATGCCTGTTGAAAGTCCCACAGTGCCAAAGGCACTTACTGTCTCAAACAGAAGTTCCAGGAATTTCCCCCGGCTTTGGGGGTGAGGGATGTTATTCAGTTCGGTGTTTAAAAGCAGCATCAGCCCGCAACATACAATTACCAAACCTAACAGCATAATGCTTGCGGCACGTCCAATGCTTTTAGCAGATACAGAGCGTCCAAAAAGTTGTGGCCGTTCATGTCCCCGAAACCGTGATATGCCAAGCAGGGTAAGGATTGAAAAAGTAGTTGTTTTTACACCTCCCCCACATGATCCTGGTGAAGCGCCTATGAACATCAGTATGACCAGCATAAAAAGTGTTTCATTTGCCATATTGCCAAGGGGCAGAGTGTTAAAACCTGAAGTTCTAGTATTTACTACCTGAAAAAAAGCAGACAAAATACGGTTTGGAACAGAAAGGTGTTCAAGGGTGTTGTACTGTTCTGTGCACAGAAAAAGAATAACACCTGTTATGATCAGGAAGGCGGTTGTTGAAAGAACTAATTTGGAGTGCAGGCTCAGGCGCTGCAGGGATGCTTTACTTAAGGGAAAATTTTGTTTCAGTTCAGAGAGAACAGGAAAACCAAGTCCGCCCATAATAACAAGAAGACATATGGTTAAGTTTAAAGTCCAGTTACATCCATGCCCGGTAAAGCTGTCGGGAAAGAGAGAAAAACCTGCATTACAAAAGGCACTTACTGAATGAAAAATGGAAAAATAAAGAGCAGTTACAGAGTTGTTGCCGGGGAGAAAACAAAAAAACAATATTACAGCACCACTGGTTTCGAGAACAATTGTAAAAAAAAAGATACCTTTTAAAACAGCAGAAAGATTCTGGTTTTTTGAGAATGAAAATGATTTCTGAATTACATTATGATCTGTAAAACTCGGTCTCTTCCCGGAAAGGACCAGAAACAGTGTTGAAACTGTCATAATCCCGAGACCGCCAATCTGGATCAGCAGTAAAATTATAAACTGTCCAAAGGAGGTAAATCCGGTCAGGGTGTCCACAACAGTCAGTCCGGTTACACATACAGCTGATGTAGAAGTAAACAGTGCATCAATGGCTTTAAAGTTTTTTATTGAAGATGACCCCGGCATCATGAGCAGACATGTACCGGTTATGATCAGAAAGGCAAAACCAAGAATCAGAGCCCTGGCCGGAGAGCGTGTGATTGTTCTAAAAATATACATGGCAAAAAATCAGTTTCTCCATTTTTCCATAATCCTAAAGCAGGCCATGTTCATATCATTTGCCCGGTCTTCGCTGTCTGCTTCGGTGTAACACCTGAATTCTGGCGCGTTTCCTGATGGCCTGAGATGAATAATCTCCCTGTTTTTAAATACTATACGAAGACCGTCAGTTGTATCAACACTTTCTGCTTTGCCCGATATTTCGGAAAATACAGCTTCAATTGTGTTTTTATCTTTCTCAAAACATCCCGAGTAGAGTTCTGAAAGTATTTTGTTGCTTTTTTCCGTGGGAAATTCTTTAAGCCTGTTGCTTGCTGTAAACCGTTGGGGAAGATCTGTTTTTAATCCGGAGATTGTTTTTTTTTCGCGTATGGAAAGGAGAAGAATGCTTATAAGCACAATTACAGCGTCTCTTGTCGGCAGAGCAGTAAGTATTCTGCCGCTGTCATCAATTGTGGAATTCAGGAGGAATCCCCCGTTAGCTTCATAGCCGGTCACACAACTATATCCCTGTCTGCCTGCCCTCATCATTCTTTCAATAACATAGGGGGAGCCTATGCGGGTGCGGAACACTTTTTTAAACCGGCCGCATTTTTCAACTGCAGTGTTGCAGCTGACAGGTGTAACTACTGCGTCTGACCTTAAATAGGAAGCGCACAATATTCCGGCAACATCACCTCTCAGCCAGATGCCGTGTTCATCACTTATTAAAGGACGATCACTGTCACCATCCGCTGAAACAATGCAGTCAAAGTTATATTTTTCCGCCCATTGCTTTGCAAGGGTAATATCTTCCTCACGGACAGCCTCAGTATCAACAGGTATGAACTTGTCGGAAAATCCAAGACGGGTTACCTGTGCACCAAGATCAGCCATAATATTATATATAATATCACGCCCTACGCTTGAATGTTCGTAGAGGCCCACATTTTTGCCTTTAAGACAGTTCTCAGGAAAAAAACCTGTATACCGGTTAATATAAATTTCTACCGGCTCCCTGTTGAGGGGGGGCAAATCATGGTTTTTTATAAACATTCCATTATCATTGAACAGGCCCGAAGGGATGCTGACAGCCTGGGATTTAATTGCAGATTCATCCTCTTTCATGATTTCACAGGTTGTTTTGTTGTATTTAATTCCGTTACGATCATCAGGGATGTGAGAACCGGTAACCATAATACTCGGAATTTTTTTTGTGAATCCGAAAAAAGCAATTGCCGGAGATGGCAATTTGCCTGAATTGAGTACTCTGTAACCCCTGTCGCTCACAGCTTTACATACAGCTGACAGAATGCGGTCAGTACTGGAACGCAGGTCACCACCTACAGCAACGTTAATGCCCGGGGTGATTTCATTGCTCTTTTCAAGGTGCTGCAGAAAGGCAAGGGTGTATGCGTAGCAGACCTCATCGGTCATGGCAGAGACTAAACCACGTGCTCCACTGGTGCCAAATTTAACCCCGCTTGATTCCATCAGATCAGCAACCTGGGTAGTTCTGCCTGGCATCTATTACTCCTCCACTAATGTGTGCTTCATTGAAATTGTTTTGAATTTATTGAAAACCTTCGGTGAGCAACTCATCGATAGAAGTAGTGGCAATGCAAATACTTGTGTCTGCAGCGCCATAGTATACCTTCATGATTCCATCAGAGTCGATCACTGCACCGCATGGAAAACAGACATTGGGAACATCGCCTATGCGCTCATAATGCATCCGTGGCGAAAGTATGGGTGACAGTCCTCTTCTTATAACTTTTGAGGGATTGTCAATATCCAGAAGAACGACACCAGCCCTGTAAATTGGCCCGGCAGATGTCATTTTGACGCCATGATAAATTTCCAGCCATCCCTCATGGGTTTCAATAGGGGGTACAGATGCGCCAATCCGGTAATCATCCCAGTGCCCGGCTCTTGGGGTAATTACTACCTCTGAGTCCCCCCAGTGAATCATATCCGGAGAGTAGGAAACCCACAGGCTTCCACGACCTTTGCCGATTGGCCGGTCAAAACGCACATATCGCTCTTTGATTTTACGGGGAAAAAATATACCGTCCTTATTGCCTGGCTCTGACACTATTGCAATTCTTTCATAATGAACATAATCCTCTGTTTTTGCAATGGCTATGCGTGGGCCAAGCGGACCCACAGGGGTATAAACAACATAGCAGATCCCATCGATGATCGTCACACGTGGATCCTCTATTCCTTTTGTTTCATATTCTGCAAAAGGTCCCCCACAGGCAGGAAGCATGACAGGTTTTTCATCAACAGTGAAGCGAAAACCATCCTTGCTGCGGGCTAATGCAAAAAACGAATAACCTTCCAGGCCCTCAATCCTCAGAAGCAGATAAACCTCCCCGTTGGCAACGATTGGGGTACCGTTAAAGACAGTATTTGCCTGAAATGGAATATCCTCTAATGTAATAGCAGGATTACCTTCCCAGCGATGAAGCAGGTCCCAACCGTAATCTTTGTGATATTCCATTTAATAGCATTCCTTTCTTCT
The DNA here is from genome assembly GCA_024276465.1 of Deltaproteobacteria bacterium. GTDB lineage: Bacteria > Desulfobacterota > WTBG01 > CAIYCZ01 > CAIRTM01 > JAJRXD01. The sequence continues at coordinate 7,839 of JAJRXD010000037.1, read as the reverse complement.
ATTTAAACAATTATACTGAATCTCTTCTATGTTGGCAGTTCCCACGCATATGCAGCTGTCAGCAGCTCCGTAGTAGAGGTCTAAAGAACCATTTTTATCGATTAATACACCTGTTGCAAAAACGATATTGGGAGTATCTCCCAGACGTTCGTAGTTTTCACGTGGAGAAAGGATAGGGATTTTGCTTCTGCCAAGAATTTTCACAGGATTTTTTTTGTCAACAATTGCAGCTCCAAGCCTGTACAAGGGGCCGGACGATGTTTCCTTTACCCCATAGTATATTATCAGCCAGCCAATGTCGATCTCAACAGGTGGGGGGCCGGTACCCACTCTGTTCAGATCCCAGAAGCCATCCCTTGGTGAAAGTATGGACTGGTTTTCACCCCAGTAGATAAGATCGTCACTGTAGGATATCCATATGCTGTTGCCTTCGTTAGGGCGTTCAAGACGGGCGTATTTTCCATTGATTTTGGACGGGAAAAGTGCACCCCCTTTTGTGTCAGGTTCTGATATGATGCCGATACGTTCTATAGATCTGAAATCTTTGGTACTGGCAAGACCTAAACGAAAGCCATGGTCTCCATTGGCAACATACATGATATAATAGGTGTCATCAAGGAATGTAATACGCGGATCCATTATTCCCTGAGATTCGTGCTTTGCATAGCGAGGGTGGGTGGAGGAAACCATAAAGGGGTCATTTTCAACAAAAAACCTTTTGTGCTTTTGCTGACGTGCCAGGTGAACACAATGATTTCCGGCTGGGTGTTCAATATCAACAAGCAGCAAAATTTCATCTTTCAGCTGCACTACACTTGCATTGCGGATGTCGGAACATTTAAAATCGAGATCTGAAAGCGATATAAGCGGGTTTCCCTCCCAACGATGGACTATATCTCTGCCAAATGCTCTTCTGTTGTGTGTCATTGATTTATCTCCACTATTACCTAAATTCTACCGAAATCATCTTCCAGCCGTTCGATGTCATCTTCCCCGAAATAATCCCCGGTTTGTATCTCAATAAAAGCCATTTCGGTTGAGCCTGGATTTTCGACCCGGTGAACCGAACCACGTGGTATATCTACAGCCTGCCCGGCCTTTAGATTCAGAAGCTGGTTGTCAAGAGTTACAAGAGCTTTTCCGGAAACGACGTACCAGTGCTCCATTCGTTTTTGGTGTCTTTGCAGGCTTAGTCGTTTGCCCGGGTTAACTACGATACGTTTTACTTTGTGGTCAGGTTCATCAGCCAGGATAAGGTAATAACCCCACGGACGGTGTTCCTCTAAAATCTCTTTTTGTTTCATGCTTGATACCCTTGTAGTTTCGACTGTTTGTTTTCTGTTCAATTATTTTCGAGGTTAACAAAAGAATAAAAAAGTGTCAATTATTTATCCAATCCAATTCTTTCTGTTGACACAAAAGGAAGCATTACTTAATATAGACAATGTTTAATTTGATTGCACGTAAATTTTCTCAAACCACCCTGAAAAGGTGCGGGTATCCGTGGCAGACAATTCTGCTGATGGCAGGTGCAGACTTTAGTCTGCGTAAGTGCAATGCTGCACAGCATGTTTTTTTAAATTTTATCAGGAGGAACCGGCGATTAAAATAGCAATACTTTCACCTGTTGCATGGAGGACCCCACCGCGACATTACGGGCCATGGGAGAATGTGGTGTCTTTGTTGACAGAAGGTCTTGTAAAAAGAGGAGTTGATGTAACTCTTTTTGCAACAGCAGATTCTGAAACAAAGGCAAAGCTCAGATCTGTTTGCCGGAAAGGATATGAAGAAGACAAGTCACTGGAACCAAAAGTATGTGAGTGTCTGCACATCTCTGAACTTTTTGAACATGCCGATGAATTTGATCTGATCCATAATAATTTTGACTTTCTCCCTCTATCATACAGTGGCCTGGTTTCAACACCTGTAGTAACAACTATACACGGATTTTCTTCGCCAAAAATTCATGTAGTCTATCAAAAGTATAATAAAAGGGTTTTTTATGTGGCAATAAGCAATTCTGATAAGAATGACTCGTTAGATTACATTGCAACCGTGTATCATGGTATTAATCTTGAGCAATTTACTTTTCAGCCAGATGAAGGGCAATACCTTCTTTTTTTCGGAAGGATACACAATGATAAGGGAACTGTAGAAGCAATTGATATTGCCAGGCGTGCTGGCATGAAAATGATAATCGCGGGAATAATCCAGGATAACACCTATTATGAGCAGAAAGTAAAGCCCTGTATTGATGGCAAGCAGATAATTTATGTTGGAAGTGCAGGCCCTGGGGAGCGCAACAAACTTCTTGGAAACGCATATGCCCTGTTACATCCAATTAATTTCAATGAACCTTTTGGCCTGTCGGTAATTGAATCCATGGCCTGCGGGACACCGGTTATTGCTTTTAACAGGGGAAGTATGCCGGAAATAATCATGAATGCTCACAACGGGTTTCTTGTTGAGACAGTCGAAGAAGCAGTAGAGGCGATACGCAGGGTTCCGTCAATTGACAGATTCTCCTGCAGGAAAACAGTAGAAGAGAAGTTTACTGCTGAGCGCATGGCAGATAACTATGTTAATGTTTACAGGAAAATTTTAGAATTAACAAAAAGAAAGTTTTGAGGGCCCTGATTTCATGACAAGCAGAGATCCGATCGTTAAGAGATATGATAAAAATCCCATACTTACCGCAAGTGACGTGCCTTACCCTGTTGGAACTGTTCACAATGCAGGGGTTGTTAAGCATAATGACCGGTATATAATGCTGTTCAGATCACACACCTGTAATGGACGATCCATAATAGGTATTGCTGAAAGCAGTGATGGGTTTTCATTCAGAGTGCATCCCTCGCCTTTTCTTGTTCCAGCTGAAGAAGGTGTTTTTGCAGAATATGAAGAGTATGGTGTGGAAGATCTCCGTATTTCACCTGTTGAAGGAGCATACCTGCTAACCTACAGCGCCTATTCACGTCATGGTGTTCGCATAGCACTGGCTCGGACTGTTGACTTTGAGCACGTGGACAGGATAGCAATGATCACCCAGGCAGACCTTCGCAACATCGTTATTTTTCCGGAAAAGTTTGATGGCAGATATGTTCGGTTTGATCGTCCGCACTCTGAAATATCTCCCTGGTCAATCTGGATTTCATATTCACCTGACCTTGTTCACTGGGGTGATTCACGGGTTGTCATGAAACCTGTACAGTATCACTGGGATGAGATGAAAATCGGTCCAGGGGCCACACCGTTTAAGACTGACAAGGGATGGCTCCACATTTATCATGGTGTTTTTCAGACCATGGCCGGAGCTGTATATCGTCTTGGCGTGGCTTTGCACGATTTGAAAGACCCATCAAAAGTTACAGGTGTTTCTGATCAGTGGATACTTCAACCGGAAGACCCGTGGGAAGTCAGCGGATATGTTCCAAATGTTGTGTTTACATGCGGAGCTGTTCCTTAAAAAGACGGAACTGTTAAGATATACTGGGGTGGTGCTGATAAAGTAATGTGTGCTGGCACAGCCAAAATAGAGGACCTGGTTCGGTTGTGTTTAACCAGCCCAAGACCAGCCATGTAGATTGACAAAGGGCAGGGGCAAAGGATTAGAGGATTGAAGGATTAAAGCAAAAGAGGGGTAGGAGCGCATTCATGCGCGAAAGGAATTGGCTAAAAGCACAAGGTAAAAAAGCCAATAGCCGAGAAGTCTCTGGAGTTAAGACGTAAGCCTTTTAAGATTTGGCATTAATCCGTAAGGATTTTATGATCATGATAAATAAATGGCTGACGCATTAACTCCGGAAGAGATAGAATTGGTGTTAACCCGCAGCTCGTAACTCGAAATGGACAGAGGTCTTAAATAAAAATGCAACTGGCGGTAAAGAGAAAAGAGGAAAAATTTGTACATGACCATACGAGGGTAATTACACGCCTTCATCTGCCGGACTGTATGGATCGGATCAGTAAAATCATTAAGAGGGTGATGGATATGCCTGATGAGCAGGCCTCAAACGTGCTTGATCGGGTACTGTCAGATTTTTCCGGAAGACACAGGAATATCCCGAATGTGTTTGAAAGCAATTTCTGCGAAGTGAGCAGTTTTCTTCCAGAGAACGCTGAGATAAACCGTAAAAAGAAATTTCTGATAGGCGCATACTTTACCATGGAATATTCCATTGAATCAGCTGCACTTTTTAACCCGTCTATTGTTCCACATCCGGACCAGACAGGTCTTGAGGAGGGCAAAATCCGGTTTATTATGAGTTTCCGTGCCACGGGTGAGGGACACATATCCTCAATTGAATTCAGAAGCGGAATCATTGATAAAAAAAACAGTATTTATTTGGACCCCATCAGTGATTTTGTCGAAACAGCCAAAATTCAATTGAACCCCATTTATAATAAACACCTGTTCCTGCTGAAACTTAATGAAATGGATGCGTGCAATGAGGTAACAGCTTATTTGCTGGAAAAACTGCCGGATAATTTTACCTTCAATGAGTTGAAGGAAAAGATAACCAGAATGGAGGAACAACCTGTTTTTTTTAAGCAGCTTCAAAGCAGTACCATTGAAATAGTTTTGTGGCTTGCACGGTCCAATTATGAATTGAAATTCAGTCAGGAATATGGAATTTCCGAAAGGGTAATATTTCCAGTATCAGAGAATGAAAGCAGCGGAATTGAAGATGCCAGATTTGTACGTTTCGTTGACGATGACGGGGAAGTAACATACTATGCGACTTATACAGCTTATAATGGCTTTCAAATTTTGCCACAGATGATTGAGACAAAGGATTTTATAACTTTTAAGATTATCACCCTTAACGGAAAAGCTGTTCAAAACAAAGGGATGGCCCTCTTCCCAAGAAAAATCAAAGGCAAATACGTGATGCTTTCGCGGCAGGATGGAGAAAACAACCACATCATGTTTTCAGATGATATTCATTTCTGGCAAAAATCTTCTGTTATACAGGAGCCCTCACGGCCATGGGAGTTTGTCCAGATAGGCAACTGTGGTTCGCCGATTGAGACCGAAGAAGGATGGATTTTGTTAACACATGGTGTAGGCCCCATGAGACAATATTCTCTGGGGGTCGTGCTTCTTGACCTTGAGGATCCGAAAAAAAAAATAGGCTTGCTGCCGGACCCTCTTCTGAGTCCCAATGAGAATGAACGTGAGGGTTATGTTCCAAACGTGGTATATACCTGCGGGGCTTTAATACATAATGAGGAGTTGATAATTCCCTACGCCATGTCAGATGTCAAGTCAGGCATTGCCTCTGTTTCTGTAAGAGAATTGCTTGATAATATTAAAAGGATTTAAGGCATGAAAAGAACTTTCAAACCTAACATGTTCTGAGAAAAGGAGTGAATCTGTTTCCATGGATTTTAGACAAGCACACAAAACCAAAAAAATAGCAGTAATCGGTAACTATCTGCCACGCCAATGCGGAATTGCTACATTTACCACAAATCTCTGCAATACGCTGGCCATTGAGATGAAAAACGATAAGGATCTTATTGTGGTTGCCATGGATGATATACCAGAGGGACATGATTATCCTGAAAGGGTAAAATTCAGGGTTCGCGCAAATGTCCAGGAAGATTATTACTGGGCTGCTGATTTTCTCAATGCCAACCAGTATGAAGTAGCGATTCTTCAGCATGAATATGGAATTTTCGGGGGGAAAGACGGGTCATATATACTTCACATGCTTAAATCCCTGCAAATGCCCATTCTTTCAAACCTTCATACTGTTGCGGAGAAACCATCTCACGAGCAAAAAGTTATTATTAATGAGATAGCAAAATATTCTGATCGCATGATGGTCATGAGCCAAAAGGCTGTTGATCTTCTTGTGAATGTATATGGTGTAGCTGAGCACCAGGTTTGTTTTGTTCCCCATGGGATTCCTGATGCACCGTTCGCAGAGCCAGGTCTGTACAATGATATTTTTGGAGTTAAAGGAAGAGACGTTCTTCTTACCTTTGGGCTTTTAAGCCCTGGCAAAGGTATAGAAAATATGATTGCGGCCATGCCTGCTATTATTGAAAAACACCCGAATGTGGTCTATATAATTCTCGGGCAGACTCACCCTCATGTACGGCAGGCTGCAGGGGATGCATACAGGCACGGTCTTCAGCAGCTGGTTAACAAACTTGGAGTACAGGATAATGTGCTGTTCCATAACCACTTTGTTACTAACGAAACGCTTGTCCAGTATCTGCAGACAGCAATGATTTACGTAATACCCTATTTGCAAAAAGAACAGATTACTTCAGGTACGCTGGCATATGCAGCAGGGGTCGGAACAGCGATTGTCTCTACACCTTTCTGGCATGCAGAGGAACTTCTGGCAGATGGTCGTGGAAGACTTGTTCCGTTTAATGATCCTGACGCTATGGCAGTAGAAATTGTCAAGCTTCTTGATAATGATGAGGAACGAAACACCATGCGTACTCTGGCATATCAGCACGGACGGACAATGACATTTAAGGAGGTTGCCAGAAAGCACTTGAGCCTTATTGCAGAGGTTCAGGAATACAGAAAGCACATTCCGAAACGCATGGCTGTTGCCCGTCAAAACTACAAGATTCTTGATGAGCTTCCCGAGATAAACCTTTCTCACTTTAAAAACATGACAGATGATACTGGCATCCTGCAGCATGCCAGGTACAATGTCCCAAACCTGAACCATGGCTATTGTGTTGATGATAATGCAAGAGCACTTATAGCTGCATCCATGTACTACATGCTTCGAAGAGACAGGACAATTCTTCCGCTGTTACAGAAATATCTTGCATTCCTCCATTACTCTTTCAACACTGATACAGGCAGGTTCAGAAATTTCATGGCCTATGACAGGCAATGGATGGAACCATTTGGCAGTGAGGATTCTCACGGAAGGGCACTATGGGCACTTGGGACAGCTGTTAAGTATGCCCCAAACGATGGTGTGCGAAACACTGCGATGCTGCTGTTTCTCGATGGCCTGCCGAAAGTAGAAAGTTTCACCTTTCCGCGCTCCTGGGCATTTACCATTGTAGGGCTCCATGCATATCTTGACAGGTATGGTGGAGATTCAAATGCCCGCAGGTTAAGAACCAGTTTGGCGGAGAAGCTGTTTGACCTCTTTAAACAAAACAGTACAGATGGATGGATGTGGTGTGAAGATACTATCACATATGCAAATGCAAAGCTTCCCCATGCGTTGATTTTAGCAGGTCAGTGGATTCCCAACGCTAAAATGTTTGCTGCAGGGCAGAGCATACTTGAATGGCTGATTAACAAGCAAACCTCCGGGGACGGGCACCTGTCTATCATTGGAAACTCCGGATGGTATTCAAGAGGCGGTGAAAAAGCCAACTTTGACCAGCAGCCTATTGAAGCAATGGGCCTTATCGATGCATGCATAGATCTCTGTCTCGCAACTGGAGACAATAAATGGATGAAAGAAGCAGAACGCTGTCTTGGCTGGTTCATAGGGAGGAATGATCTTAATGCCCAAATATATGATTTTGAAACCGGGGGCTGCTGTGACGGTCTTCAACCAGATGGCGTAAATGCCAATCAGGGTGCGGAATCCACTATTTGCTGGCTTATCTCACTTCTCAAAATGTATGAGATAATGGGACTGCGGGATCTTGTGGGGAGGCAGTGATACCTCCCTCCCAGGGTTGAAGGTTTGTTTTTTGACATTGTTGTCCAAGAACGAGATTGCCATCCCGATATTCATCGGGACAGGCGCCTCATGGCCTCGCAATGACAATGCAAAGCAAAATCAAACAGTTAATGTCATTGCGAGGGAGGTATCCCGCTACTGCGGGAAAGCAATC
>JAJRXD010000036.1 GCA_024276465.1 Deltaproteobacteria bacterium | reverse complement strand
TGGTGTAACAGGGTTCAATATTATTATCAGCATGGTTATTGTTGAAACAGCCAGAGCAGTCTTTTTGCATTTTATTAATTTTACCAGTAAAAAACAGGAGAAAAAAAACGGAACTGAAAAAAACCTTCCGGCAAAATGATCACCTCCAATTCTTAATATGTAGATAAGGTATAAAACAATACCAGAAGCAGCGGTTAAATAAATGTTCTCTCTTTTCTGGAATAAGATGGCACCAACAGTAGTGAAAATAACAAGAAGTGTTACAGGGTCGGAAAAGCTGGAAAAAAAACAGTACTTTAACCCCTGCTTGAGCAAAAGAATTTGTGGAATACCGTGGCAAAGTTTTGCATAAGCAGTATTTGGAAAAAGGAATCCATAATAAATCAGAGAAAACAGAAGCCAAAACAGGGCAGGTGAAATACCGGCTGCAATTGGTGTAAAAAATTTATGTCGTAATTTTTTTGCAGTGACAAAAAAATAAATTAGTGTAGGCAAATACAATAAAATAGAATCCTGGCGGTTGACAAAAGCCAGTGAAGCAATAAAAAAAACCATGAACAGATCTTTTTGTTTAATCTCATCTGTTTTTTTTGCTTTTGCAAAAACAAAGGTATAGAAGATTGAAATCAATAAAAATGAAAGCGGATTTTCCAGGCCGGATGATGAATAGTCAACAAATGCCTTTGAACTTATGATTAAAAGAAAAAACAGATAACGTTTCCAAACTGGTTCATGGCGCAGGCAATACCAGATCGTAAATATTGAAAAGAGACATAAAAAGTATGAGATAAAAATTGAAGTATAAAAAAATTCAGAGGTAAAATAATAAAAGAAACTTACAAGAAACATCCACAGAGGATTTGTATATGCCTGAACCCGTTCTCCAGGATTCCAGATTAAACCGTATCCATTAACAAAATTGTCAACCGTTCTGAATGTAATATATGCATCATCACATACCCAGGCATTAAAGAAAAAAACATATGTAAAAATAAGCAGGGTTAAAACAAAAATAATCTTTTCTAATGTTTTATCTGTAATGGGGAAGAATTTGCTTAACAGTTGATAACTGCTAATAACATGAAACAGTTTTCTACAAAGTTCCTCATCTCTGGCTTTATCTGTAAGTTCATTTTTTACAGCAATAGATTCCATCACAGCCGTATCCTCTTTTAGTTGGCCAAACAAAGGATAGCAGAATCGGGGGGGGGACAACCTCATTTTATCGGGAGAATTTCCCGGTTGTCTATGAGGATTATGCTGGACACAGATCAGGCCAGTACAAACATAGGGATTTCAAATTTCTTATTTTACTGAAAAAACAGACTCTATAAACTCCTTATAGGGTTTTTCAGTATTGGTGACATCAGTTTGTATCTTAACAGTCCATTTGCCAGCACCTGCGTCTTTTTCTACACACACTGGCACAAGAATAAAATCCCATGCCTTTAAAGCATCTCTTGCAGGGTCAATAGTAACACCCCTGGAGTTTTCTTCAGGCCCTGTAATATCAACTGTACTTGCAGGCCCATCAAAGTTGTTCATTTCTTCAGATCCTATCACTAACCACAGACATTTTTGAGAGCGAATACCGGGTTTTCGAATTGTCTTCTGCAAACTAAGATCTGTTAATTTTTCAACACCCCAGCACTGGTCCAGATCCTCCATGCAGATATCTTCATCACTGCATGGTGTCTCACCCCCAATGCATTTCCTGCTAACACACAGTTCTTCCCCGTTGCAGAATATATCATCATTACACTCTGAGCTTGATACACACTCAGGCTCCGGGTCAGGCACTGGCAGAGGTGATTCAATTTCCATTCTGACCAAAACACTGGCGTCTTCTCCATTTGAGGTCACAGGAATTTCTGCAGTATATATACCTGGTACAAATCCTTCTCTTTTCACTTTAACCGTTACAATATCAGGCCTGTCATAGGTTGCCACCCCGGAAGATGGTCCAACTGATGTTATCCAGCCCGTACCTTTATTATAAGTGACTTTGCCTGTTTCCCACTCTACTGCTTTGCCCTGTGCGCTGGTTCCTATTATAAATGTCCACCGGCTGAAAGCAGTTCCCAAGTCTATGGATTCATCCATGACATAGAATCCTGTTTCGTTACTGCTGCCACTGCTGCCACCTCCTCCCCCTGTCGGCGGGTTATATGTTTCCCCTGCAGATGTTGTTGTGGATGTTTCAGGTACTGAAGTTGTTGTGCTATTATTAGCATATGTTTTGAAAGCATTGGTTTCAATAATCTGGTTGCCATCAAGGGTATTTACAACTACATCACAATATTTTTCGACTGCTTCACTGTCAATGGTTATTTGGGAAATCAGCTTTGTTGGAGAATTTACTGTTGTACTGTTAACTGTAATACCGCTGGACAGGAAAGAAACCGTGGTTCCAATATCAAAATCTGTATTTTTCCCATAAATAGTTACATGCAGGTCACCCCCTGCATATCCGTAGGAAGGCTTTGCATAAAACAGTGAAACAGCATCATCTGGTGGGAATTCAACATGTAATGTAAAGCTTCCTGGATATTCGGCAAGACTTTTATAAGACACAGCAAGATAGATTGTCCTTTCGGAAAAATAGCGTTCTTTAAAAAAATTTTTTTTCGAACCGAAGGTTATACCAGTTTCCATGTATGAACAATCAGAGCTGTAAATTGTTCCATAGGTATAATCGTCTCCAGTTGTATATGCTCTTAATGTTCCGGGATGTGGTAAATTTATACTGTAAAATTCGACCCCACCTGTATCAAAACTTATTACAGAAGAGGTGTTTATATCTACAGGAACAGCGTCATCACAGTTTTTAAACTCTACATGCAGCGTATAATCACCTGTTGCCCCAAACATGGCCATAATAGATATATAGAAAGTGTGGGGTTCAGAAAAGGTTTTTTTGTACAGAAAATTATCACCCGGGCCTCCGGAGCCAACCTGCCCTGTCCAGTCACATGATGGACTATAGTCTGAATCATAGATAAATAACTGAGTATCAGTGTTGCCGGTTGTGTAGATGGTGAGCACACCGGATGACGGAACATCTATGAGGAAAAAATCATGGTCATTTTCAAAATTAATTTTTCCCTCCACAGTACTGTTAATATTCACTTGCGTGGCATATTCGCAGCTGTCCCCAAAATCATCTGACTCATCTTTTTCTGCTCTGCCGTCATAGTAAAGAATCGTGCCGTCTTCACCCACAGCAAACAAATCATAATTACCTACACTGCCCCATATGCCATACAGATTTTTATCAGTTCCTGTTGCCATTGCTGACCATAAGGTATCATCATAGTGAAGAATAGTGCCGCAATCGCCAACAATAAAAGCACTGACTCCGCCAGACCCACCCCATGCATCATTCAGATCCTGGCTGGTTCCGCTTTGCATGGGATAACTGATATAGTTATATATAACACCTTCATCACCAACTATGTACCCTCCCCCCATACCATTTAAATTGCTGCCTGTTTCAAGCTGATAAGGAGAGTCAGACCATACGCCCTGCCATGATCCAATATATGTCCTGTTATCTCCAACCACAAGCCATGCAATGGGAATTGATGAAATACTGTTCAGATTTTCTTGAGTTCCGCTTTCCTGAACAGACCATTCAATTCCATTATAGTAAAGAATGGTTCCATTATCTCCGACAGCAATAAGATTTGTTGGTGAACCACCATATACAGCATTAAGGTTTTGATCTGTACCGCTGTTCATCGATGTCCAGGAGTTGCCGTCATAGTGATAGATAGTGCCGTTATCCCCAACAGCATAAACATCCTGCGGTGATTTACACCATACACTATTAAGTCTTTCTCTACCCACAACCACTAATGTCCAGGAGTTGCCGTCATAGTGATAGATAGTGCCGTTATCTCCAACAGCATAAACATCACTTGCCGAGCTGCCCCAAATATCCCGTACATCAAGATCAGTATCAAAGCTCTGATCTTTCCATTCACCGGAAAAGCATATATCCAGGTGGGAAATCAGTATAAGAATTAATATTATTGGCAGAAGATTTTTTTTGATCATCTGATTTAAAACCCGTTTATGGATTTGCATGTGCTGTAATCAGGCATCTGTTTTTTGGCACTGCAAGTACTTTTGCCCGCAAAACACATCCGCATTAATTTTAACTATGTATGTTAGTAGTATAGAATATGAATTGCCGAATATCAAAATAAAAATGATGCAATTTTTATTTCTCAGCTATTTTCACCGCTTCTATATATTACAGCCAACTGATTTCCTTTATGTAATTTCGTCAAAACATTAAGAATGAACTTTTTTGACAGTCTCTATGACTATTTAAAGCATATATGAAGTCAACTTTATCTTGACTGGTACAAAGGCGTCTTGGTAAGCTTTTAAGAAGTGAAACTACTGATTTTGACACATTAAAATTTGACGCGTTTAAAAAAATCCTGTGTCAGGAATACGTACCCTGTGTGGCCACATTTCCATTGGCGTACTGACCACTACACCGTCCTCTGAGCATTCAAACAAACATGGCGTTAATTGATCTGAAAAATATTCGACTTAGCTTTGGCGGGCCACCACTGCTTGACAGCATCAACCTTGTGATTGAGCCGGGTGAACGCGTGTGTCTGCTGGGACGTAACGGCGAAGGTAAAACAAGCCTGATAAAAATCATATGCGGAGAACTGCAGCCTGAAGCAGGAACCATACAAAACAAGCAGGGGCTGCGCATTGGATTTTTGGAGCAGGAAGTCCCTGACAACATGCCAGGTACGATTTTTGATGTAGTTGCCGGAGGTATCGGCCTGTTGAGTGAACTGCTTTCCGATTACCACAATTTGAGTATGCGTCTTGCTGCTGAAAACAAGCCGTCATTGACTCTCAGGCTTGGGGAACTCCAGCATCGTCTGGAGCTGGAGGGAGGTTGGCTGCACAACCAGAAAGTCGAAACTGTTATTTCCCGCCTTAATCTTGTATCCGACACGCCGTTCAGTTCTCTGTCAGCCGGGTTAAAACGGCGAGCCCTGCTTGCCCGGGCACTGGTTATGCAGCCTGACCTCCTGCTTCTTGATGAACCGACCAACCATCTTGATATTGCAGCAATTTCATGGATGGAAAAGTTTCTGCAGCGCTTTGAGGGAGGACTGCTGTTTGTGACACATGACAGGCGCTTTTTGCAGCAGCTTGCAACCCGCATTGTTGAGCTTGACCGTGGGAGACTTTTGAGTTGGCCTGGAACTTATGCTGATTACCTGAAACGCAGGGAAGCTGAACAGTCTGCCACAGAAACACGCCGATCTGAATTTGACAAAAAACTTGCACGGGAAGAGAGCTGGATTCGGCAGGGAATCAAGGCACGCCGCACGCGCAACGAAGGTCGTGTGCGGGCACTGCAGAAAATGCGCGAAGAATATAGTCTGCGTCGTGAACAGCAGGTAACAGCGCGCATGAATATTCAGGATGCCGGTCTGAGCGGCAAAATTGTATGCGAAGTCAGAGGTATGACATTCGGCTATACTGGCCGTGCGATTATTCACAATTTTACGACCCGTATCATGCGAGGTGACCGCATCGGCATACTGGGCCCAAACGGGGCTGGAAAAACAACTCTAATGCGGTTGTTGCTGGGTGAATTGGCACCCTGGAGTGGCACTGTATGTACGGGGACCAGCCTTGAAATCACCTATTTCGATCAACTCCGCGACCAGCTTAATCCTGAGAAAACAGTCTATGACAATGTTGCCGACGGCAACGCCACAGTGACCATCAACAACAAGATGCGCAACGTGTATGGGTATCTGCAGGATTTCCTGTTTACTCCAGATCGTGCACGCAGTCCGTTAAAAAGCCTTTCCGGCGGCGAGCGCAACCGTTTGCTGCTCGCAAAGCTGTTTGCGCAGCCGTCAAATCTATTATGTCTTGATGAGCCCACAAACGACCTTGACGTTGAGACACTCGAGCTCCTGGAAGACCTGCTGTTGCAATATCCCGGGACAGTACTGCTTGTCAGTCACGATCGGACTTTTTTCAACAATGTGGTTACCAGCACCTATGTTTTTGAAGGTGATGGAAGCGTGGCGCAATATGTCGGAGGCTATGACGACTGGCTGCGTCAGCGCCCTGAACTGACACTTGTTGACAAGAAGCCAAAAGCAGCAGCTCCTCTGAGAAAAAAATGTCGCTCAGCCTGTACAGGTAAAAAGCTTAGTTTCAGGGAAAAACGTGAGCTGGAAATCCTCCCGGCGCAGATAGAAACTCTTGAAGCGGAACAGCAGGAAATTTATGCACGTCTTGCTGATCCGGCATTTTACAAAGAAGCAGGTGGTGAGGTTTCGGCAGCTGCAAAGCGTATGGAGCAGATAGAGAAGGGACTGCCTCCGCTGTATGCCCGATGGGAGGAGCTTGAGGAACGTGCTGATAGTAAGTAGTGACAGGGCTTTAAAAAGACCATTAAAGGATAGTAATGGTTCAGTTTTCCTGACACATGATGATGTATGTTCTGTTTGCCTCCCTCCCCTTTTAACTTAACCTTACTCAGTGTCGTCCTGCTGGCTAAATTCCACAACCTGTTGCAGGAATAACCTTATGGCAGGACAAGCCTGAACCCAACGTAGTTGGATGTGTACGACGCAAAGTAACTGAAGCGATATGACGAACGGCAGTACCAGGGATAGTAGTTCCAGCTGCCACCGCGAAGTACCTGGGCAGAGCCACTGGAAGGTCCCTGAGGATCAGTTGACGGACTGTACTCATAATAGTCTCTGTCATAGCTGTCAGCAACCCATTCCCATACATTGCCGCTTATATCATAAATCCCCCTTGCATTAGGCTGTTTCTGACCTGCAGGATGGGTCTGTCTTCCTGAATTGTCATTATACCATGCAATGTCATCAAGGCAGGTTTCATAATCTCCACAATACCATTTCGTTGTAGTTCCTGCACGGGCTGCATACTCCCATTCAGCTTCAGTCGGCAGACGGTAATTTTTTCCTGTCTGGCTGTTCAGCTCATCAATGAAATTCTGCGCATCATTCCAGGACACTGTCTCCACAGGACAATCATCCCCGCAGTCTGAGAAATATGAAGGGTTAGAACCCATAACCGCCTTCCACTGCCCCTGAGTCACTTCACAGGAGCTCATCTTAAATGAAGAAATTGTCACCGTGTGGCTGGGGTATTCATCCAAGCCACAATCTTTGTCACCGTCGGAACAGCCCATCTCAAATGTGCCGGAGGGGATGGGAACAATATTTTCTCCAATACTTTCTATAGTATCAAGATTTTCAGGACCTGCAGAGATGGTTGTAGTTGTTTCTTCCATGATAGTAGTCGTTGTTGTAGCCGGATTATCATCATCAGCACAATCCTGCTCATCTATATCAAAATCACAGTCATTATCAATCCCATCACTGCAAATCTCATCAGCACCGGGGTTTATTTTCGAATCACTGTCATTACAATCCAGAACTCCGCAGTCTCCACCATCTGCATAGTACCCATCTCCATCATTGTCAGTGCAGCACGATTGCCCCATGAAAACAAAACAGCTGAGCACAAGAACAACCAAACACCAGATTCTGAAATACTTTCTTTTCATAACTGTCTACCTGTAATTTGTTGTGGACATTATTGTTTATCTGTTTTCTTCGTTTACCTCTTCGCCGACCAAAAAAACGTAACCATTATGCCCTCGTGTAGCACATATTTTAGCAGGTGAAGGGGAAATTTGCTAAACCAAATCTTCTATTTGCATTTTAACCATATATGGTTAAAATGCAAATAGAATGTTATATTTTCGAAGCAATTCATCTCTGCCAAATTCTATTGACCGATGCAGATGAGTGAAATAGAATCGAAAACAAAGGAGCATGGTTCAGTATTTCCCGGGTGTGTTTTTAAAAAACCCTGATCTTGCCCCACGAACAGAAAAACAGAACAAGGAGGAAAAGGTTATGAAAAAAAGAATATCGGCATGGACAACACTCGCAGCACTCTTGCTGATTGCAATATTTGCAGGATGCGATCAGTCCGCGGAGTATGACATCCGCGGAACATGGGACTATGTTCAATATCACATGGAAACCGTTGTGTATGACAACGGCACCATCAGCTTTTCAGGTGATCCCTCGGGTGGGACCTGGACGCTGTACAATCTTTATGATGTGGAATATATCGGCACATACCACGTTAACAATACGAAGGTGGTGCTGGAAGGAGAGGAGCAATGGATTGGGAACTTTATGGACGAAACACACATGGAAGGAAGCTGGCAGGGGGAGGATGATTCCGGAACCTGGACTGCCACGAAACTGGAAACAGAGATCAGGTCACTGTATTAACCCGGAATTTGCAGTCCCGTTGAAATCGGGACTGCAGGACAAAATTTTGGTCCTCAACAGATCTATTGATATGCCTGCGTCGCAGACTATATAAGGTCTGTTTTTCGCGGCTAAAGTCTGCTCCTGCAGCTGACCCTGACAAAAAACAGGGTTCTCAGTCAGCCACTATTCAGCTTATGAGAATCTCTATCAAACAGGAGAAAAAAGGTGGAAAATATATATGATATCATTGTTGTCGGTGGAGGGCCTGCAGGATTGACCGCAGCCATGACTGCTGCATCTGAAGGTTTTTCAGTAATTCTGGTGGATACAAAACTGAACATCACCCGTCAGACAAGGCCATGCTGTTCAATGTGGATACTGGAACCTGGTTTCCATAATGAAGCATGGACATTTAAGGATGAAAAGATCTATTTCCACAGAAACGATTTTTCTATTCCATACTCCGGAGAAACAGTTGACCTGCAAAGAAGCGTTCGAATTTCTTCACAGGGCAAAACCATGGTTATGGGCAAGAGGCTCATGCCCATTGCAAAGGTTATTGACAAGCATAATCTCCTGAGTGGATTAATGGAAGAAACAGAGAAGGCAGGGGTACAAATAAGAAAAAAAACAACCTGCCTTGGAATTGATGAATCTTAAAGAGGTGTTAAAGCCAGACTCAGACACAATGGCTCAGAGGAGTGGGTCCATGGAAAATATCTGTTTGCTGCAGACGGTGTTGACTCAAAGGTTGTTGAATCAATGGGGCTGAACAATAAAAGAAAGTTGATATTGCGAACCTCTGTCCTGGAATACTATTTTGCCAATGTAAAAACACCATATACTGATTCCTGGGTCCAGTTTTTGGGCAATGGATTTAACGGTGTTTCAGGCTACATGCTTCATAAGCCTGATCAGGACGGGCACAGGGATATCTGCGAAATTAATGTAATTCCACCGCTCAGAAGCGGTATGAGCCTTAAGGATGCAATGCAGCGGCTTCTTTCACATCCAGTTTTGACAGAACTGCTATCAGGTTCTGATCTGATAAAAAAAATGGGTTGTAAATGGACATGCTGGTCACCAATAGCAGAGCCAGCTAAAAACAGAGTAATTATTACTGGTGACTCTGCATCATTTCAGGAGGTGGAAAATCAGGGTGCAATCATGTGCGGCTTCAGGGCAGCAAAGGCGGTTGCAGCAGAGGAAAGGGGTGAAAATGGTTTTGAGGAGTATAACAGGTTCTGGCAGGAATCCTTTGAGTTCAATGACCCTGAAGTTCTCAAGGATACCTGGAAGGGATTTATCCTGCGGTTTCTCGGGAAAGAGAACATTGATTACATTATAGGACTTGCAGATGGAATGTTTCTTGACGGCTATATAAACCATTTCAAATCAGGCAATACAATTTTTAAATTTATAAAATCACAGATGTCCAGGATTGAAAAAGAACTGCCTGAACTTGCAGATAAAATCAGGGATTTTGATAAATTCAAAGTAGAGGATAATATAATTGGGAAGATATAACCCTGTGACAAATGATCACAGGATTTCATTAAACAGAAGTTTTATCCCTGCCCACATAAGCATTGCAACAACCATGAATACAGCAGGAGGAAAAAATAATGAGTTTAATAAAGAGCACAATACTCGATCAGACATTTAAAGGCACAAGAAGGCAATTATTAAAAGCAATGGGGATAGCAACTGCTGGTGGTGTTTCTTCGCTCATCCTTTCACAAGGTTTAAATGCTGCGTCTGGCTCTGATAATGCTGCTGCAGAAAAAATCAGCTTGCCCCCCTCTTCAGATACAGATGATGGGCTTTACTGGAATGATGTCCGGTCAAAATTTGTCTTGCGTCCGGATATCATTTATCTGAATACCGGCACTGAAGGATCCATGCCAGCCTCTGTTCTTGCAAGCTTGACAAAAAACCTGAAAGAATTCGCGGGCAGTCCCATGGAATGTATTGGTTTTAAGGAGGATACGCATCAGATGCAGATAAAAAACCGGAAAATATTTTCTGAATTTGCCGGGGCTGATTTTTCCGAAATTGTACTGACCACCAATACAACAGAGGGCCTGCATTTTGCAGTTAATGGCCTGGACCTGAAAAAGGGTGACGAAATTATTACAACCCTGCATGACCATCATTCAGGCTTGTCTGCACTGCATATTTTAAAGGACAGAAAAGGCATTACTATTAAAGAACTTGCTCTTCCTGTTCCTGCTGACAGCAAACAGGAAATTATTGATATTTTTGAACGAGCAATAACAGCAAAAACAAAAGTAATAAGTATCTGCAACATTAACTATACAACCGGCCTGCGCATGCCTGTAAAAGAGTTGTGTGACATGGCAAGACACAGGGGAATAATAAGTATTGTTGATGGTGCACATGCAATGGGAGCCCTTGATTTTAATCTTCATGATCTTGGGTGTGACTTTTACGCATGCTCAGGACACAAGTGGCTGAACGGCCCTCCAGGAACCGGTATTTTCTATATCAGAAATGCCGGCAATAACCCACACAGCCTGTGGCCGGTTTTAACTGAAGTATATTATCTTTCAAACAAAGGCAGGGTCTCAACCATGCTTCAAATGAGAGGACAGCAAAACACCCCTGCCCTTGCAGCAATGATTCAAGCTGTTGAACTGCAAAAAACAATTGGAAGGAATAAAGTTCAGGAAAGAATTCTTTCCCTGAACAGATATTTAAAGGAAAGAATTATTGAGACATGGGGAAAAGAAAACCTCATGACCTCATTTGAGCAGAATGATCTTTGCAGTGGATTAACTTCTTTTACACCCTTTAAGGTGTTTAAAGACAGATATGATTCAAAAAAGAACCTTGAAGTTTGCAAACAACTGAGAAAGCAGAATAATATTTATATTAGAAACGTAGATTTCAAATTAAAAAAAACAGACACCACAAAAACAAATGCACTCAGGATTTCAACACACATTTTTAACAGCTGTGATGAGATTGACACAACAGTACGCGCAATTAAAAAAATTGCAGATAAAATCTGAAATCAGACAGGAGGAATACTGAACTAATGACAAAAAAATACGATCTGGTAATAGTGGGAGCTGGTCCAGGAGGTGCCATGGCAGCAAAAACAGCTGGTGAAAACGGTTTAAAGACAGCAATCCTGGAAAGAAAAACAGATCCGGCAGAGATTACCAGGGGCTGTGCCATGATGTTTGCAGTAGAGAGTGACTACTACTTTGCAGAAAGGATGTATTATAATGAAAAAAACGGGAAAATGATCTTTCCCATGAACGGATTTACAGTGGATTATGAGGGGCCAATCCGGAACTTTTATGCATGGCATTTTTATGCACCTGATGGAAAAACCAGGCTGGAATTCGGAGACTATGACCAGAACATTCAAAAGGGGCACGCAGGCAGGCTTTCTTTTGTTTACGATAAAGGAAAACTCATTGAAGGGCTGATGAGGGATGCCCTGCAAAACAGCGTTGATCTGTATTCCGGGGTTAATGTGAAGGGGATAGAAAAGATCCATAATGGGGTAAGGGTTACAACAAACCGTGAAACTTTTGAAGGCCGCTTTGTAATCGGAGCAGACGGTATAAACTCACGGGTTGCTGAACTCACAGGCTTTAATAAAGACCGGAAATTATTCGGCAGGGCATCGTCTCTTGCATGCTATGTAAAGGGTGTAAAATTCCCCCATTCCGAGGCTGCCATCACCGCCAGTTTTTCAAAGCGAGGTTCCTCAATGCCGCCCTCTTTTTTTATGGTTCCAGGCATATACGCTGAGGATGAATACTGGATCTCAGTACAAAACCTTGAGGACATGGAATACCTAACAAAAGAAACCCCGTATTCAGAGTGGTTCTGCGATTTCAGGATTGAGCGGATAATGAGCTATGTCTTAAGCCTGCGTTCACCTGTTTCAGAGCCTTTCAGGGATAATGTCCTTCTCGTGGGTGATGCAACCTGGTTTGCTGAAGCAGAGATCACGGGTTCAATGATGTGCGGCCGTAAGGCAGCCAATGCTGTAACCGTTGCCCTGCGGGATAACAAGCCTGGAAGGGAGGGGGTCTTGAGCTACATTGACTGGTGGAAAAAATCTTATCCTCAATTTGACGACTACCGCAATTTTGCCCTGCTGCCGATATTTTTCAGGCGTACATTTACCAGGGAAGAACTCATATATTTATATGGTCTGTTCAAAGCACCTTTGCGTTCAACCCTTAACCCTTTTGCAATTGTCAGGCTGGTGAAAGAAGCTTTGCAGCCTATGATGGAAAAGATAGGTCAAGAGATGCCTGCAATTGCTGAAAAGCTGGAAATGCTTACAACAGATAATTTTGATAAACTGGTATCGATAAAATAAGCAGACAAAAAAACATAATTGACACTGAAAAACAAACCTGTGACTGCAGCACCAGTTCATTGATGTTTAACCCAGATATTGCCTGCTGCCACTATAACAACAACCCATGGATTTTATCAACAAAGCTCAATATTCAGGAGGAGGTGTTGTGGTCAGCCTCCCGAGAGACCTGCGTGTTGCATATGGAACAAAATTCCTGTTATAAGATTTTTCATAGGCATCATCAGCAAAGATAAGGGCATATTCACAGGCAAACACAGGGATATCAGCTTTCTGGTAAAGATCAAGGTAGTCTAAATAATACTGCACAAGATCATCATCATTAATTGAATCATGACCAGAGGGATCGTTCCAGTTATCTGTTGCGTCACCATCATACCATATCGCCTCCTGCGCAATGGCGTCAATCACTGAAAACAGATCACTGCGGCCTTCTGCAAGTGATGCGGCATTCTGCTGGATTATTAAAAAGTCAGGGTTTCGTTTTAACGCATACTCTCTCATTTCGCCGATAAATCTGATCATCTCATCTGCCGGATCAAGGCCTGCATCAAGGGCAGCTTTTATTACATCATCATTCTCAAAAGCTTCAACCCAGTCAAGGTAGATGCCGTCAAAACCGTCCTTTATGACCTCATCTATTATGCTGTTATAATCTCCATACGGGCTGCTGGACTGGTCATTACCGTATATTACTATGTCCTTCCACATTTCATCCCAGTAGGCAACAGGGTAGTTTCCACCCCAGCCGTCAGGGTCATGGGTAATAATGTAGTCAGGCCAGTCTTCCGGCTTAGGGTCTCCCTCCTGCCACTCTTCTGACCAGGTCCAGTACCAGCGCCAGTCTTCTGCCTCACCAATATCAATATATGCGATTATGAGTTTACGGTTGATTCCATTACTTGCGCAGCTGCTTTTAAGCCTTTCAACCATCTTCTTTGTGTTAAAGTCCATGGCCTCTGAGGACCAGTCAGTCCTGGTCGGCTCCAGGACCAGCATGTCATAGTGGGATTCTGTAAGGCTGTCAACCGCTCCATCAGCATTAACATCCTGGATCTGATAGCCCCAGAACCTGATTTCAGAAAGTGGCACAGGCTCCCCCGTACAATTCTCTTCAACCTCATCACAACCCGATGTCATGATAAATACCATAAGTACACTAAGATATAAGTTTTTAACAGTCTGATTTTTCATTAAAACTCCTTTTTAAAAATTCCGTTATGTGAAGCTCCCCGCCTATCCCTAAAGGATTCGGGGCGGGGCTTCCCGGTAAATAATATTTATATTTTGATCTGTGCCGCTTTTCCCCGCTTATCCCGAAAGCATTCGGGACGGGGCTTGCGCGGCACGTTCCGGTCAAAAATTTTTTAGCAGCATTGCAAAATACTGCAGCGACATTTTTATCTTTTTCATTACTGTAGGAGCGCATTTATGCGCGATTGATTAACCATTAATATGAATCGGTCTTGATCACGGCTAAAGCCTCTCCTGAAGCCATAAATCAGTTCAAAAATAAAACAAGATATTCCCCCGCCCTCACCTTGGTTCAACAAAAGCTTCAAATACAGGATCTGCTGAAAATTCGTTCCAGGAATCTGTCTGACTTATAACAGAATTAACATAGGGACTCTCTTCAGTCGAACTTCTCAACCCCTCAATAACAGTCCAGTTGGAAGTCAGGAGATCAAATACATCAGTCGTAGCGCTGGCCCATGTAAGACTGTATTCCTCATCTTCTGTCAAGGAGATGCCTTCACCTGTAACAGTCTGCTTGTATGGAAAAGTTATGCTGCCTCCCATTGCGAATCCCCCAATTGTGCCATATGTGTAAAACATAAATCCACTGTCGGAATCTCGAAAAACATGATTGCCTGAACCAGATGATGTATATATGACACTTTCACCTCTACTGCCTGATATGGTCCAGGATATAACGCTTGCTTCCCTCTCAAACTCGGTTGTAAATCCTGCAGGTGGTAAAGCATCTTCAAAAGGGTTCTCTCTCAGACTCTCAGCACTTATTGTTGCTCTGGCATGGAGCGAAAGGTTTACGGTATATTGCTCCTGTCCATAATCGTCCTTGTAGCTTCCCTGAATCCTGATTTTCGGGTTCCACTTGTAAACCGTACGGGAAATACTTTTTCGTTCGTTCTCAGTAACAACAAGATCTCCGTAAGCTCCGGAAGGTATTTTAATATCCCATAAATTTGAATTTTCAGAATCACGGACCAAAGTGCATTTTACTCCACCGACCCTGACTTCAGGATCAGTATCAGTAAGCATGTCAATCAAATGCTCGCCGCCGGCGTCAAACTCAACATACAGCGGGTGGGGCATTAGAATGTTTTTATATGTGTCGGAACCCTCAGATTCAATCTGTAAAGTACCTTTGAATTTAGGACATGTTACCTGGTTCTGCCCTTTAATGATATCATATGAATTCTGAGCCGTCATATTATATCCGCCCCAGGGCAC
The DNA here is from genome assembly GCA_024276465.1 of Deltaproteobacteria bacterium. Classification (GTDB taxonomy): domain Bacteria; phylum Desulfobacterota; class WTBG01; order CAIYCZ01; family CAIRTM01; genus JAJRXD01. The sequence goes on along the minus strand of JAJRXD010000036.1, from coordinate 17,912 downwards.
GTCAAGTTTTTTCAGCAGGGTTACTTCTGCCCAGGACCCGGACCTGTCCTGACCAAAAACCCTTAACCCTCTGTTTGAAGCTGTGGCATACTGGAAAAAATTAAGCGCGGCCCGCACTGCGGTAAAGAACGATGTCCTGCCATCCCAGCCCATAAACAAAGCTCCCTTATCACACTTTTCAAAAAATACGTCTTTAAACGGAGAAACAGTTTCGTCTGGCACCACATCACTGGATAAACCTCTGCACCCGTTCAAAAAGAAAACTGTTTTATCTGTAAACCTGTTTACCTGCTCCCTGACATACTCAGCAGTTACCCCGTAATTCCTGATCGTACTTACCTGTGTTGTAACGCCATTTACTATCAAATATGACTTTTTTACTGTCCAGCTAACAAGCGACGTGCGGTCATTGGTAATACTGTTTTTATCAGGGGGGAAATTTCCATCAGTAATACGTGTTGTGGTAAGCAGTACATGCTGCGTGCTTAGAGAATCTAATGTGTTGGCGTTAAATGAGGCTGCAGGCCTCCATGTACCATGTGTTTCAAGCACTATAACCCCATAATCACCAAGGTGTTTGAAATCATCAAGCACAAGCGCGTGCCGCGTGACATCATAACCGCGATCAGAAAGCATCTCGTTAATAACATCCGTGGAATCGTTTATGTAAATTCCAGGATGCAGGTACTCAAGAGAATTTGCAAGAAGGGCTTTGTTGTTTGCAGGCAGATAATGAGGAGTATTGCCTGTTTCTTCAGAAGCCGCTCGATTATCAGACAGCCATGATTTACGGGAGTAATTTTCCGATCGCTCAGGCAGAAACGCGTCATCCGGGATATATCCGTATCCATCCTCATCATTATCCTCTACCTGAAAAATCTGGATCTCCCCGTCATTGAAATCAACCCAGACCGCACTGTTTTCCTCATCAACACCTGCTGCCTTTATATTTTCATCATCTTCAAGCATCTCAACAACTTCTGCGCAAACGGTTTCAGCATCATTGCCCCTCATGATCAGACGGTCCATATTTTCATGGATGCTCTCAACAGTTTCCACGTTTTCCGGTGACATCGCAAGCTGGGCAGGCGACTGGCTTTCATCCACAATTGTATCAAAGCTGAATGAAACCGGCTGTTCCAGTGATGAATTATCGTCAAACCTCACAGCGCCCACTGTTATCAGATATGTTGTGGATTCCAGCAGGTTTTCTGATGGAGTTAATACAATAGTGGTGTTATCAGCTGACCAGGTTTTTTCATATTCAAAATAAGGGATCGGCCCGCCAGAAAAACTCTGCGGCAGAGCAGGTTTGTTAAACGTTATGGAAATTACTGTATCAGTGGCAACATCAGTTTCCCCGTGTTCAGGTACTGTGCTCTCTATTTCACTGCCCGGAACCTGAACACCCAGATCACATCCTCCGACAGTCAGACACAGCATGATTACAAGAAGCAGCAGGATAATGCATCTTGCAAAAATAAAGCAGCTTCTGTTTTTAATTGTCACGCCCATGTTTTTTGTTTTCATAATTATCATCTTTCTATTTACTTTGTTAAGTCATCTCTTCTATAATAGATAGCATAAACAGAAACATAAAGGTAATAAACATACAGATAGTTATGCAATATTTATCAACTAAGGATAAGCAAACTGCCTGCAGGGTGCAACCAGTTAAATTAATTTACGGGACAAACATGCATATTAAGGAAAACAGCATTATGACTGTAAACCTGAACAGATTAATTAAAACAATAATCATTCTCTGTTTCATCCCTTTTTTTACCGGCTGCAAACCTGCGGTTACTATCACTTCCCCTGATGATGGTTCAGTGTTTGAGCAGGGTGAAAGTATTACATTTTCAGGATCTGCCCGGGATATTGAAGACGGGGAACTGTCAGGGGATTCCCTTTTGTGGAGTTCAGATCAGGACGGGAAAATAGGAACAGGTGAGATTCTCACAACTGACAGCCTTGGCACAGGAAAACACACAATTACTCTTACGGCTACTGATTCGGAGGGAGAATGGGAAACAGATGAGATCACAATCTCGGTTAATGAATCCAATGATAACAGTGGGGGTAATGCTGCAGGAGTAAAGTTAAGCATATCTGAAACAGGCAGTCTTCAAAACCCTGCCTGGTCTCCGGATGGAACTGAAATCCTCTTTACAAGGTTCAGGAACGGATATAACAAAGAACCTGCTGATCTTTTTGTTTTTAACCTGGAGGACAAATCCGTCAGGCTTCTTGTATCAGACGGGAGCGGTAATATTAATCTGCCAGGATCCTCCTGGAATTCAATCAGTCATAAAATCACGTTTTCATCCTCCCGTGAACCACATGATGAAATATTTATAATTAATGAAGACGGAAACCCTGGGGACGAGATAAAGATAACTGACAGGTCTTTTAAAGTTGCTTATGAACCAACATTCTCCCCTGACAGCCAGTGGCTGGTTTTTGAATCGCACATACTGGATGTTGAGGGGAATGGAGTCATAACAAAATTCAAGGCAAACGCATCCGGGTCATATATCGCCCTTTCTGGAGAAAACGATGACTGCCGTCAGCCCAACTGGTCACCAGCAGGAGATCTGATTCTTTATCAGAAGTCAGCCCGGGGGAAATGGGATATCTGGGTGATGGATACTGATGGAATAAATCATACTCAGGTTACCATGGGATCAGGTGATAAGACTGATGCTTCTTTTTCCCCTGACGGTCAATGGATTGTTTACAGCTCGGATGAGGGAGATCTGGAATTTGCCAATCTGTTCATGGTGCCTGTAACAGGTGGGAGCTCCATAAGGATAACAGAAGGTGAGAACTATGACGGTGCTCCGTCCTGGTCACCGGATGGAAACATGATTGCTTATGAATCATCGCAGACAGACCCTGAGGATTCAGACGGAACAACCTTGTGGATAATTGATGCCCCGGAGAATTAAAAATCAACAAACCAGATCAGTTTTTCCTGCGCCCTGACTCTTGCTGCAGGATATAATTCAGCAGCCTTTTTTCTGTTATCTTTTATCTCCTTTACAACTGCCTCTTTTTCCCTGCCGGAAACTAAAAACAGAACATGCTGCGAAATGTTGATAACAGGCAGTGTCAGTGTTATCCTCATCCTTGTCTGGTATGCCTCAGGGGCTTTCACCGGCAGCACCCACCTGCTTGTTTCATCAAGAACATCACTGCCTGGAAAAAGAGATGCAGTATGCCCGTCTTTACCCATTCCAAGCAGCATTAGATCAAACCCGGGAAGGACTCGCTTTGAGCCATGTTTAAAAGAGATAAAAAATTTTTTTATCTCTTTTTCATAGGCCTCTGCAGCACTGTCTGGGGTATCAGTATCAGCTCTGACTGGATAAATATTTGACCTGGGAATTTCTATTTTTGACAAAAAGGCAGTGGATGCCATGTTAAAGTTGCTTTGTGCATCTTCACTCGGCACACACCTTTCGTCTCCCCAGAAAAAATGTATTCTCTCCCAGGGGATCTTTGAAGCAAAACGCGGATCAGCAAAAAGTTCATAGAGAAACACAGGGGTTTTGCCCCCGCTGAGCACTATAGAACAACAGCCTTTTTCCTCTATCTTTTCATTTATAATTTTCCGGACATAAAAGGCCGCATCTCTGCTGAGACTTTTTAAGCAGGAAAATTTTCTAAATTCTGTTTTCACTGAATTATCACTTTTGTTTCATCAATTGTCAGGCAACCATTTATCTGTTCGATTCGTTTGCCCTCGCTTGCTGGTGCAGGAACGGGTTTACCGGTTTCAATCAGATGTGCAGCTGCATAAGCAAAAGCCGCAAAAGGCTTGTATTAAATTGCAATATTTATTGGGATATTTTCGCCCGTGAATGCGCTCCTGCATCGCAAAATGGTCGTCAGAAAATGAGGGTTACATCTCCATCTTATTAATACGGGAAGTGTGGGACGGTTTACAGCTTCATTATCCTGTCTATTATTTGCCTGAAGGGTTTTGGACTGTGATTTATAAATTCATTATACTCGCTCAGAAAGGTTATCCACCTGTCAATGTCAACTTTACCATTTACCAGCAAAGGGTTATGCCTGTGCTCATTGAGATAGCGCATGTCATTTTTAAGTGTTGCTGCTTGAGCCAACCGCGGCAGTTCCTCTTTTTGCCTGTCATTTATTTCCACTGTACTTTCCCTTCAATTTGCAGAACATATCGTAAAAACCAAACATGTTGAAATACCCCTCAATGTCTGACCAGTTAATTTCTTTCCCATGCAGTTTCATCAGTGCTTCTATATCAGCAAAATCAATCGCTTTCCTTGATTCATCATTTGCCATAGCCTGAACCTTCAATCCAATCAGGTCTTCTACCCGGAGCACTTTAATAGTTAGAGTTTCGTTAAATATTTTTCTTTCTTCAGCCCGGCTGAGCATACTTAGTGATATTTCACGGAAAGCATGGATAAAATCAATCTCACCGAAAATGTCAAGCGGTGAAACATACTGCGAAACATTTTCAGTCTGATACCGGCATTCATATCCCATATTTTTCATGATTTTATCGACTTTCCCCAGATCCTCCCTGGAAACAAGAAAATCAACATCAACTGTAGCCCTTGGAACTTTCCAGATACCAAGTGCAAAGCCTCCTATGAGTGCATAGCTGATATCATTATCTTTAAAAGCCGCTAAAAGTTTTTCTATAACAAGTTTGAAGTCCAAGTTAAATATCCCGTCTCACCAGAAATTATTAAACTCATAAGCAAAGTTTAAGCTGATTAAGTTGTTAAATTGAGGAAAGGGGCATACTTGTTAGTACGTCGCAATAACAAATGATGAGTACAACACAACGTCTGGGTTTTTTTGAACAGCCCGTTGGAATGATTTTTTCAACACCCCCGTTGTTCCTTGATTCTTCTCCTTACCGGGTGGCTAAAGGTAAAATTTTAAAACCCTCCTTTTGGGCTGCTGCTCTCAATTTTTTATCCAAACATACAAAATTGTTTCCCATGGGTTTTTTGCCCGACCAGATAAATGCTGAGGCTAATTGAAGAGAATCCGCTGATTTCAGCTGATGTGTCGCAATAATCCGGAAAGCAATATCACGCAGGTCATGACCTGGTTTTATTTCTGTCCAGATCTTCATCAATTCATTCAGGGGACGCAAATAGTCCAGTTCTCTGTCAATCTCTCCCTGCCTGATCAATCTGGCAAAAGCTGAAAAACATTCCAGCGGAGTTCCCCACCATACAGCCATCAATGGATCATTCATAAGCAACCGCTTGACAGCTCTGGAATGTTTCTCTGCAACACACAGCGGTATAATTGCTGATGCATCCCAGAACATCATCTGGCAGTTTCTCTTTCTTTTAGCAGCGCTTCAAGGGCACTTCCCCTCAAATCTTTAGGCCGTGGTAATTCCCAGAATCCCTTTGTAATTTTTCCGGAACCAATATGTACCAGGCCGGAACGTTCCAGGTCAACTAAATGTGGTGGAATCTTTAACTCCCCTCTTTCCAAAGGAACAATCTTGGCAACAGGTTTTCCCCTGTCTGTAATCACCACTTCTTCACCAGCCTTAACAATGCCAAGATACCTGCTAAGTGATGCCTTAAGTGTCGAAATAGCCGTTGTTTTCATAAGTTGAACTCTCCATGGTTTAATCTATATGACTATTATAGTCATATATAATGCTTTGTCAATAATGTAAACCCGGCGTGTTCCTCAATGACGGAATCTGAGGGGGCCAAACCTTCGTGCTATATGTGTTTGTAAATCTTTTCGCCCGTGAACGTGCTCCTGCATCGCGAAGGGGTTATCAGAAAACGGGGGTTGCTTCCCCTGATTATTAATACGTTGAAGTGTCCCTTATTACAAAAAAGAGGTGGGCCCTGAATTATAAAAACAGGGGTGAAAATCACGCATGACTGGAAAAGGCAAGGATTTTAAACCCCGATGTCAGACAATAAAACTTATGGGAAATGACGATAAATATCTTTTCTGTGCAATGCTCTCTCTAAGATCACTTTACCCTTTTCCATTTTAAGACCGATTCTATATAAGCCAAATCGAACCTTAAAATATGATGGATACCCTTTCATCTGTTCTACTGCTCCTAATTCAAATATGGAATCAGCCCTGGGGAGTTCTTTAAATACAAAGCTTTCCATTTTTGATCTCATTTCTGATGGAATCCTGGAAAGCTCCTTTAAAAACCTTTTTCGAAAATTTACCTTCATTTTATTTTTTTCAATTGATCATAATATACCTTTGCTTCTTTTGCTCCAATAACTTCATCTCCTTCATTTTCCTCCATCAATTGAACTAAAGCATAGTTTTCCAAGGTTTCCTCAATCTTTTCAAAAATCTTAATAGGAATCTGAACTGCTATTTTCGTATTATGTTCATCAACAATATATTTCTTAGAGGTTAAATCCATTTTTCAATCTCCCTAAGCCTGCTTTATTATAATCTCATTTATTTATTGAATTATTATCATTATATAATTGAATTGTAAAGAAATCCTTATTGGAATTCAGGGGTAAATTTAATTACATATTCACAACCATTAATGCGCTCCTGCATCTCGAAATGGTCGTTAGAAAACGGGGGTTGCTTCCCCTGATTATTAATACGTTGAAGTGTCCCTCATTGCCGGGTAGGAGCGGCTTCAGCCGCGAAGAAATTGTGTTGAAATTATTGCAATTATTTATTTTTGGCACATAATACCATCTGTCCGCTTGGCTGTGAAAATACGGTTTATGAAGCCATTTATGTTTCAGCAAATCAAGAAAGTACTTTTTTTGCCTTCTTTATCATCTCATTGTCAAAACTGATAAGTTCTGTGCCGAATTCTCTGGCAACTTGTATCACAAGAGCATCCATTCCACGTACCCCTGTTTTTATTGCCAGATCAGCAGCATCTTCTGCTGAATTGTCATCTAAAACAACAAAAGATACGGTTTCAAGGTCAAACAATTCTTTTTTAACTGAGCGTGCTAATGTTTCCGAACCAGTTCTTCTCTTTATAGCAGCCACTATTTCAACAAGGACAGAATAGGGCATTATGGCCATACACTTTCCAGACAGTACACTATGCCAGATTTTCAAGGCCTCTTTATGCTGTGGCTCATCCACCAGCAAAGACGCAATGATAACCGAACTATCTATGGTTAATTTTTTCATTACATCTTTTCTCTTTGCTGAATAATTTCGTCAACTGCTGAAATTTTATCCCATTTACAGGAAATTTTTTTAGCAAGGCTATCCCATGAATTTATTTTATTTTGTGCCGAAATGATTTTGTTCGATTTGTCCAGGATAAGCTCTTTTTTTATTTCCTTTATTTCATGAATTAACTTCCCCAATCTTCTTTCTACTGTCATGGGCATAATATTCTCCCTTTTATGTGTTGTATTGTCAAAAAAACAACGAAAAACATAGAGATGCTCTCTGTTAAACTATACAAATGACAATACTCCATGTCAAGGAAATTAGGGATCCAAAATCCAGTGGTAAAATTGAAATTTAGTCGCTGTGTAAAAAAACTGCTGACAATTCCTTTCGCGCGTAAACGCGCTCCTGCATCGCGATTGGGGTTGTGTTGAATTTATTGCAATTCTATGGCAATCCTTTCGCGCATGAATGCGCTCCTACAGCGCGATGGGGTTGTGTTAAAATTATTGCAATTCTACGACAATCCTTTCGCGCGTGAATGCGCTCCTGCAGCTGCGTTGCTCTCCTGCATTTCCTGCACACACGGGGTAGGAGCGGCTTCAGCCGCGAAGAAATTGTGTTGAAATTATTGCAATTCTACGGCAATCCTTTTCGCGCATGAATGCGCTCCTGCAGCCGCGATGGGGTTGTGTTAAAAAGATTGCAATTCTATGGCAATTCCTTTCGCGCATGAATGCGCTCCTACAGCTGTGTTGCACTCCTGCATTTCCTGCACACACAGGGTAGGAGCGGCTTCAGCCGCGAAGAAATTGTGTTAAAAAGATTGCAATTCTACGGCAATCCTTCGCGCGTGAACGCGCTCCTACAACGCGATTGGGGTTGTATTAAGTAAGCGATCCATAAAGTGCCCCTGCTGATTGAGCACAAATGCGAGCGTAGCGAAACAATCTCCTGAAAAACACAAAGATTGCCACGGCGCTTTGCGCCTCGCAAATGACAGGGGGCTGTCCTGCCCACAACAAAAAACCGCCTTCAGGTTTCTTTCAACCTTTAGGCGGCATATTTTCAACATAATCTAATTTATGAGCTTTTACAGAATACCCCTCTAACATTCCTCCCTCTTTTCTTAAAAAAACTGGGTTTTCAATTAACCGCTCTGCATTCCTGTGTCTGTTGTCTTAGCATTTTTGATTTTTAGCAGATCTTCTATAGATTATAGTATGTTATCTTATATTTTATAACATGTCAAGTTCTTTCTACATATATCATGATATTTCACAATCACTCTATCCTGCCAAAACTTTTGCCCTGATATAATCCGCCAGGCCGCGATAGCCGTGTGATTTTGCGGAGCTTGCTAATATAAGTTTTTCCTCAACTGTCAGGCGAACATTTACCTGTTCGGTTCGTTTGCCCTCGCTTGCTGGTGCAGGAACGGGTTTACCGGTTTCAATCAGATGTGCAACCGCATAAGTCAAAGCATCCCTGAGATTTTTTACGCATTGATTGGGTGTTTTGCCATCGCCAAAAACCATTGGCATTTCAAGGCCTTTTCCGTAATACTCGCCGTCTTCAAAAATTATAATTACCTCGTATTTTTCTGCGAATTTCCTTGCTGTTTCCAGTGTTTTTTTTCCGAAATCCTTATTCAATTTTTTCGATTTGTCTGACATAAAACGGCTTTACCTTTCCATTATGAACAGGAATTATAATTATTGGGCTACCATCTTTTTCAAAGATATGGTGCGATCCTTTGATCCTTACAAGTTCGTAACCTTTAGCCCCAAGCATCATTTGAACAACTTTAAACCTTTTTTCACTTGCCATATTTAAGTATAGCCCAAGCTATCCTTTTAGTCAACAAAAATATTCTCTTTTATGGTTGGTTCATTTCCTGCACACACAGGGTAGGAGCGGCTTCAGCCGCGAATGGGTTCTGCCAAAATTTATGTGGATATTCTGGCAATTTATTTCGCGCGTGAACGCGCTCCTACAACGCGATGGGGTTGTATTAAAATTATTGCAATTCTATGGCAATTTATTTCGCGCGTGAACGCGCTCCTACAGCGCGATGGGGTTGTGTTAAAATTATTGCAATTCTACGGCAATTCCTTTCGCGCGTGAACGCGCTCCTACAGCGCGATGGGGTTGTATTAAAATTATTGCAATTCTATGGCAATTTATTTCGCGCGTGAACGCGCTCCTACAACGCGATGGGGTTGTATTAAAATTATTGCAATTCTACGGCAATCCTTTCGCGCATGAACGCGCTCCTGCAGCTGTGTTGCGCTCCTGAATCAATCATGCTCCCCACTTTTTCATCCATCCTGAAAGATTGCTGATACCAGAAGTGTTAATACCATCCATTTTAAGAATTTGCAGAACTGACGTTACATATTTACCGCTTTTACTCCTGACAAAATATTCTATTAGTGAATACGCACGTATAAATGGTTTGCGGGCTTTTATAATGTAAAACAGGTCAAGTGCCATATGCCAGAGCATTCCGAAAAACACATAGGTCAAAACAGGAAACAGTGTTGACAGGCAAAACACCAGAACAAAAAACTCAATTGTATGAAAAACGCTCAAAGCAAGATAATTTCTGTCAATGTTTTTAATGATAATATCGTAGTAACTGAAAACCCCCAGGACATCAAGGCATCTGGTATCCCTCACATACTCAATCAAATGATCCAGATCAATAAAAATCACAGCAAGTCCAAACGGAACAACATTTTCGCCAATAAAGGGATAAAGGGCTGCACTTGTAGTAATACTCTGTACTGTATGTACTTTCAGACTGCTCAACTGTTTCTTTTCCTTTCTGGTAAAAAAGTTCAGGTCAAAACATCTATGTCCCGATACAAGCTCGGGATCTCCGACCTGCATTTAATTTTGTTGGGTTTCGTTCCTCAACACCAACCTACTGTCCCGTAACCCGTTATGCCTTTGTGCCTTTGCCCCTCTGTGCCTGGTTTATTGTTGTCAAGGCTTTTTACCTCTTCCGGAGTTAAGGCGTAAGCCTTTTATGAAACCTTTACAGGTTAACTCCTCTGTTTACTGCTCTGGTTTATTGCCTATTGCCCATTGCCTATTGCCTATTGCCCATTGCCTATTGCCTATTGCCTATTGCCCATTGCCTATTGCCTATTGCCCATTGCCTATTGCCCATTGCCCATTGCCTATTGCCTATTGCCCATTGCCTATTGCCCATTGCCTATTGCCTATTGCCTATTGCCTATTGCCTATTGCCTATTGCCTATTGCCTATTGCCCATTGCCTATTGCCTATTGGCTATTTTCCCTCTGTGCATGGTTTACCCCGTTAAATATTTCTTATAAGCCTTTCTTACTCTTGCCTGACAAAATTTCAGCTTTTCATTAAATGTATCATGATCTGCATCTTTCCCCAAAATTCTTTTTGCCAGTGCATTCAAATCAGCCTGACCTTGCGGAAGAGAATGTGTCTGCCGGTCTTCATAGATCTGCAAGACATGTTCAACCCTGCGCAGAAAAATATAATCATCTGAAAGCTGGTCGGAGATGCTTTCCGGTAACAGGCCTGTTTTTTTCAGGAGTTTAAGAGCTTTCAGTGAGTTACTGCTTAACAGCTCAGGATATTCATGAAGGTGCATGAGCTGAAGCCCCTGGACCAAAAATTCAATATCTCTTATCCCTCCCAGTCCGGTCTTAATGTCATCTCCGGTTTTTATCTTTTTTGAAAGCTGTTTGATTGCCTTGCTGCGCATTTTTTCAATTGATTTCACAACTTTATCAGGCTTAAATTCCTGAAGCAGCAAGGGCTGAATTTTCTCAAGAAACATTTTCCCGAGTTTAAGGTTTCCAGCCACAGGACGCATTTTCAGCAATGCCTGAAGTTCCCAGAGGGATGCCCTTTCCCTGTAATATTTTTCAAGGCTTGTCATTGAATAAACAAGCAGGCCGGCTCTGCCGTAAGGCCTGAGTCTCAAATCCACACGGTATGCGTAGCCCTCCTCAGTATAGGCTGACAAATCAGATCTGAGGGAACCGATTATCTCTGAAAAAAAACTCTCAGGAGAAACACCCACAGAATGTTCAAAATCAGCCGACCTGCTGTCATCATATATGCCCAGCAGGTCTATGTCAGAGCTGTAGTTCAACTCTTCGCCACCAAGCTTACCTAATGCCAGAACACAAAATGCATCTGACAAATCTTCTGCATTCAGCCTGATATTTTTTGTTTCAGCAATATCTGAAAAAATTTTTTCCAGCGCTACATGTATCACAGCTTCTGCAAGGGTTGAAAGCTCCAGAACAATGTCCTGCACAGGCACCTGCATACAGATATCGCGCGTCCCGATGCGCAGTATCTCCCGCTTTTTAAAAACCCTCAGACCATTCAGCCATTCTTTGTGATCTGCAGCATTGTCAAGAATAGCTCTCAGCTCATTTTCTGCAGCATTTCTTTCAATCAAAGACTGTACATTTTCAGGCAGTGTTATCCATTCAAAAAAGCCTGGATTCCTTATCAGAGTATCTGCAAGGAACTGACTGCCTGAAAAAATGCTCAGGAGAATTTCCAGGCGCATGGGCTGGGACAGAAGCATATCATAATGGCTTTGAGGACAGTCCAGGGACCTGACAAACCTTTCCCAGTTGTTCAGAGCCATGTCCGGGTCAGGTCTTGTGTTCAGGATATCACATGCAAGAAGGGCAAGCCTGGCAAAAAGCTCGTGTGCCTTTTCATCAATACCTGCTAAGGTTTTAAGATTAATGTATGCTCGCTTAGGGTTTTCAAAACCATATCCCCTGAGAATTCTGCTGACCAGATCCTCAGGAACATTCTGCGACAGCACCAGATCAGCTGCATTTCCCACAGCAGGACCCGGGATTGAGTCGCGCCCGAAATGACGCTCTATAAAAAAGCGGACAACAGCGGTTCTGGTTCCAAACTCAAGCTCAAGATGCCTGGCAGGCTCCATGTTCTGCTTTTTCAGATATCCAAGACGGCGCGCAAGGTGATCATATTCCACAGAGCCTGCAGGAGGCATGAAAAGGTCACGGGCAGTTCCCCTGAGCATTCTTAATCCATTGATTAAATGGCGCAAGAAATCATAAGCTTCTGTCAGCCCCCTGCATTCGTCCTCATTCAAAACTCCCGCCTCTTTCAGTTCCGTGAGGGCCTTATGTATTCTCGGTGTCCTCATGCCCGGTATGTTCATGCCATGGACAACCTGCAGAAGCTGAACAGCATATTCAAGGTCCACAAGTGCACCGGGGCTGAATTTGGCGTTTTCCTTTCCGTGCTTTGTTTTTTCTCTGAGCTGTTTTTCCCTCAACTCACGCAGTTCTTTTAAATCAATACTTTTTGATGAATAAATCATCTCGTCGCGCAGTCTCTCAATCTGCAGTCCAAAATCCATATCCCCGGCAACAGCCCTCATCCGCACAAGCGCAAGACGCTCATATGAGTGGGCAGCGCCCCCTTTTCCATAGTACCGGCAGAATGTTTCCAGGCTTGATGCAAGGGGACCGTCATTTCCATAGGGCCTGAGCCTCTGGTCAATATTAAAAATACCCTCTCTTTTCGCCTTGATTGAGCCTGTCCGTTCCTTGATAAGGATATTGAAAAACTCAGAGTTTTCCAAAGGTCTGTCACCGTCAGTCTGTCCATTGTCACTGTACACGAACAGAAGCTCTATATCCGATGCATACCCCAGAGCAGCACCACCGAATTTACCCAGTCCAAGAACAGCAAATTTCACCTCAAATCCCGCAACTGTCCTTGGAACACCAAAGCGTTTTGCAAGCCTGTTATACACAAGACCCATCATAATCCTTATAACTGCTTCTGCAAGAACAGTCAGACGCCCGGAGAGAATTTTAAAGTCAGTGATGTGGTTGATTATGTGGTCAAGATCAATAAGAAATATCTCTCTGTCCTTAAATTGATTGATTTTATCAATTTTTTCATCCCACGATGATATGCCTTTCAAAGATTCCTCCAGCCTTTGCTCAACCACATCTAAAGGCTCAATATAAACTTTTTTTCCGGCCCGCGAGGAAATAAGCGGCAGTAATTCCTCATACTGGACACGGATAAAGTCCTCCCACAGAAAATCACTTGCACCAAACACCTGGGCCAGGTTCTGCATGACATCAGGGCTTGAGAGCATCTCAATTGTCTGTCCTTTTCCAGGAGCCTGGGCCAGATCTTCAACAAGCTTTTCAAACCTGGACAGGGCTGTATAAGGGTCAGGAGCCCTTCCAAGAAAATAGCTGAACTGCTTTGTCAGAAGAACAGACAGCTTGACCCGTGACAACAGCACCGGATCTTCAATTTTTTTCTCCAAATTATCAACAAGATCAAACTCATCCTCAACTAATGAATGTTCAGTGCGGATAGAAACATTTTTTATTAAAATATTATGAAGAGAAAAAGCTGTGCTGAGGGTATAGAGGAAAAAAGGTGTGTCCTCTGAAATAACCTTCATCCTGGTAAAAGGGCCGTGTTCATTATCAACGTCAATTTTGATCGGATACAAAACAGATTTGTAATCAATGCTTTCATCCCTCAGGAAATTAACCACCTGCTCATTAACCAGTACTTTAGCCCTTGTAACAGAATAACTATCAGCTTTTTCAAGCAGAATAAATATTTCTTCAACTCTTTTCTTAACTTCCATTTTCCACACATCAAAAGGAAGAGAAGAAACAGCAGATCCTGAAAAGCAATCGATTATTTTTTTTCTTTCAAGGCTGTTTTCAATCACTTTTCTGCGGGAAAACCTTCGCCTGTGCATGGCAGCAGGGGCACGCCTGAAACTTTTTGCATAGGTAAAAGCCCTGCCGGACTGTATTGAAAAACCCATGCCTGCCAGAATACCTGTCAGAAGTGAAAAGGCAAAAGGATAATCAAAAGCTGTAAAAGTGCATCGCACAAGACCAGTATCATCTTTTTCTAACACTGTTCTGATCGGATTTTCAGGAGAAAGTGTTGAAAGATCAGAAATATGCCGGCAGACCTCCTGCTCGCTGAACGCATCAAAATAACCTGCATTCAGCCGTGATATATGCTCATTAAGAAGGTCATCAGCAATATTGGGACATAGACTCTTTAATTTTCGAAACTCTGGCTCTGTGCTCATGGCAGATAAAGATACAAAAAAAGCAGGGGTTTTGCAAAACAAAACCCCTGCTTTTTTATGTCTGTACTTTCAATAAGTTCGCTTAAGGTTAAATAGAGCCTGAACGAAAACCCCATTAATGGTATTTTTCTGTCATTGCGAGGGAAGCATGACCGAAGCAATCTCTTGAAAACAGGGGGATTGCTTCGTCGTTCGTTACTCACTCCTCGCAATGACAACTGTGAATCCTCGACTTTTCGTTCAGACTAAATATCATAGTAAAGAGCAAACTCCCACGGGTGAGGACGCAAATCAATTGCCTGGACTTCATTCTCCATTTTGTAGGTTATCCATGTCTCAATCACATCACTGGTAAACACATCACCTTTCAGCAGAAAATCATGGTCTTTCTCCAGAGAATTCAAAGCATCTCTCAGGGATCCTGGGGCCTGTGGTACTTTTGCAAGTTCTTCCGGCGGCAGATCATAAATATCCTTATCAAGAGGATCTCCAGGATCAATTTTGTTAAGAATTCCATCAACGCCTGCAAGCAGCATCGCGGAAAAGGCCAGGTATGGATTGCAGCTTGGATCAGGACAGCGGAACTCAAGCCTCTTTGCTTTTGGAGAAGATGAATACATGGGAATACGGACGCAGGCGCTTCTGTTCCTGCTGGAATATGCAAGGTTAACAGGTGCTTCAAAACCCGGCACCAGGCGCTTGTAGCTGTTGGTCGTGGGATTGGTGAAGGCTAACAAAGCAGGTGCATGCTTGAGAATGCCTCCAATTGTATAAAGTGCTTCCTGAGACAGCCCAGCATACATATCCCCTGCAAACAGGTTGTTATCTCCCTTCCAGAAGGACATGTGAGTATGCATTCCTGTTCCATTGTCATTAAACAGAGGTTTAGGCATGAATGTTACTGTCTTGCCATGTTTTTTTGCCACACTTTTAATAACATATTTATACTTCAGCACATTGTCAGCCATCTCAACAAGTGGACCAAAACGCATGTCTATTTCTGCCTGGCCACCGGTGGCAACTTCATGATGCTGTGCTTCGATCAGGACACCCATCCTTTCAAGAGTCAACATCATCTCGCTTCTTATATCCTGCTGGCTGTCTGTGGGTGGTACAGGGAAATACCCCTCTTTATAGCGGGGCTTATAACCGAGATTCGGGGTTTCTACTCTGCCTGTATTCCATCTTCCCTCGATAGAATCAATGTGATAATATCCTTCGTGCTCATTCTGGTCAAAACGAATATCCTCAAAAATAAAAAACTCTGCCTCAGGCCCGAAATAGGCTGTTTCACCAATACCTGTACTTTTAAGATAATTAACAGCTTTACGTGCAATATTGCGGGGATCCCTTGTATAGTCTTCACCAGTAAGGGGATCACAAATATTACAGATCAAAACAAGGGTCTTATGTTCAAGGAAAGGATCAATAAATGCTGTTGAAGGTACTGGTTTTACAAGCATATCAGATTCATTAATTGCCTGCCAGCCTCTTATACTTGAACCGTCAAATCCAAGGCCGCTGTCAAACATGTCTTCGTCCATCTCCCGCGAAGGGATGGAAAAATGCTGCCACAGCCCTGGAAAATCCATAAACCTCATGTCAATAACCTCTACTTTTTCCCTTTTAATTAAATCCAAAACATCTTTTGGGTTTTCAAGTTGACTCATCTGCTTCCTCCTCTAACTAATTAAATTTAATTATTAGTACTACATACAGTAACATTATTTATCTTTTTCATTACTGCAGGAGCATATTTATTCGCGATATCAGGCTCAAATCTGTTTTTCGCGGCTGAAGGCGCTCCTGCAGAAATCGCTGACAAAAAAAGGTTTTTCATTCAACCACTGTTATACACAACATCTGAAATATTCGCGTATGACAATTAATTGCAGGAGCGGCTTCAGCCGCGATATAATATTGCCATTACCACTGGTAAAATTTAAATTAATAAGCTAATTACGTGCCAACTCTTACAATCGCTCTAACTTATTGATTTAAAATAATTTTTTCAAACAGAATCTGAAAATTTAAATTACAATATTGTAATTTAATGCAGCAATAAGACAATATTGTAATCAATTTACCTGTACTGTTTTGGTTCAATACCAAGTTTTTTTATTTTGTAGTGGAGGATACGCTGGGTTATCTGAAGGTGCCGGGCAACAGCTGCAACATTTCCCCTGAATTTTTTCAATGTATCAACAATTAATTCCCTTTCATAGGAATGAACAATTGTTAAAAGGTTTGCTCCCTCATCAGGCAGAATCGCCGTGTCTGTCTCATCCGATGTCTGCAATGAGGCAGGCAGCATATATCCATGTATTACATCATCAGCGCATGTCAGCACCGCGCGCTCAATACAGTTTTCAAGCTCCCTGACATTTCCCGGCCAGTGATAGGACATCATCATATTGATTGCTGTTGTTGAAATACGCCTGATGTTTTTTTCATACATATCATTATATTTCTGCAGAAAATGATCAGCAAGCAGGATAATATCAGAGCGTCTCTCCCTGAGCGGTGGCAGGTGAATGGGAAACACATCGAGCCTGTAAAAAAGATCATCGCGAAACCGGCCTTCAACTATTGCTTTTTCAAGGTTCTGGGCTGTAGCTGTAATAACACGAATATTAACCTTGATGTTTTCATCTCCCCCTACCCTCTCAAAACTCCGTTCCTGAAGAACACGCAGAAGCCTGACCTGTACATCAGGTGTAATATCTCCGATTTCATCAAGAAAAATGGTTCCCCCGTTTGCCACTTCAAAGCGTCCTTTCCGGCGCTGAACAGCACCGGAAAACGCACCTCTCTCATGGCCGAAAAGTTCACTTTCTATCAGATTTCCCGGCAACGCAGCACAGTTTACCGCAACAAAGGGATTGTTCTTCCTTGGGCTTGAGTAATGAATGGCGCGTGCAACCAGCTCTTTACCTGTTCCTGACTCACCACGGATAAAAACAGTTGCAGTGCTGTCAGCAACCTGTGCTATCTGCATATAGACCGTCTGCATGGAACTGCATTTTCCAACAATATTTTTTGGCTGGTACAGCTTGGTCAACTGCTGGCGGAGCTGCTTGTTCTCTGCCATTAGGCTTTCCCTCTCTTCAATCTGCTCCCTGATATTTTCCACAGCTTCAGCCAGAATGTCTGAAACTAATTTAAGAAAATTAAGGTCATTTTTAAGGGTTTCTGTATCATCTGTGGATCTGTCAATACTGATTGTCCCGATAACATTCCTGCGGTGGATAACAGGGACACAGAGAAATGCAAGAGGGTCACCTTTTTTTCGCGAACGTGTTTTGTTTAAAAAATCAGGGTCAAGATTAATGTCTTTTACAAACTCCGGCTTTTTAGTATGCGCCACTCTGCCCACTATCCCTTCACCCAACCTGTACTGACCCCGCCTTTTTTCCTCTGCGGTCAGTCCCTTTGAAGCCTCGATAACAAATATGTCTGTATCAGGGGTACGCAGGGTAAGGATTCCGCGTGACATCCCCATTTCAGAGTCCAGAATATCCAGCACTTCTTCAAGAAGTGTTGATACATTCTGCTGGTGCAGTATTGTATGCGAAATCTTGGAAAGGATATCAATCTGCTTTTTTGCCCTGTTATC
>JAJRXD010000035.1 GCA_024276465.1 Deltaproteobacteria bacterium | reverse complement strand
TGGCCTCGCAATGACAATGCAAAGCAAAATCAAACAGTTAATGTCATTGCGAGGGAGGTATCCCGCTACTGCGGGAAAGCAATCTCAACCTTGAAACACATGCAAAAACAATATGTTAATACCTTGTTTTGGACATTAATGGTTTTTTGAATAGATTTATTGGTTGCAGTGATCCCGAAAGCTTTCGGGAGATTGAGATTGATTCATATTAGCGGTTAATCAATCGCGCATAAATACGCTCCTACAGTAATGAAGAAAATAAAAATGTCGCTGTAGTATTACTTTAAACTGTTCATATCAGGGTTTCTGTTCCAAAAGTCTGTTTATGTTTTCAGGCAGTTGATATCCCCTGTATATGATTATTCCCTGGCGGTCAATGACAAGGCTTACAGGGATACCCTGAATACCGTACAGCCTTGAGACATAGCCGCTTTCATCGTAGAGAATAGGATAAGGGATTTCATATTTTCTCTGAAATGCCTTTACACGATTAATCGGGTCATTGGATGCAACATTTACCGCAATTACCTGAACTCCTTTGCTGGAATAATGCGAATAAATCTCCTTAAGTCTGGGGATTTCCTTTATACAGTACGGGCACCATGTTGCCCAGAAGGTGAGACAAACAGTTTTATTGTTCCTGAAAGAAGCAAGAGAGATCTGATTTCCATTTAAATCCTTAATGGAGAAGTCAGGTGCCAGTTGGCCTTTCATCAGGCCTGTCGTAACAGCAGGTTGCTCTTGTCCATTACTGCATCCCAATAGAGAAAATATCAGACATAAAACCGAGAATGTTGTATTGAGCTTTTTTTGCATTTTTGTCATCCTTCCCTAAAACATTAGCTGCCCTGCCTTGATGAAAAAGTATTCGCCAAGAAGTATCATTAAAAATCCGAAGCTTTTTTTAATCTTTATCATCCACCCCCCTGATTTCGGGAGAGAGGAAATAATCCCTGTAAATGTCCCTGCAATAACAGGCAGAAATCCCATGCCCAGGGCAAATATGAACAGCATGGAAAATCCAAAAAATATATTTTGTCTTGACGCGACATATGTAAGCAGGGTGCCAAGAACAGGTGTAGTACATGGTCCTGCCACAAGGGCTGAAATTCCTCCAAACACAAAAGCGCCAAAGCCGCCCCTGGATCCTTTGGGAGAAGGATCCAGTTTTTGAAAAAAAGTAAACTGAAGGGAAAAAACATCGAGCATGGAAAGGCCGAACAGGAGAAAGATGTTCCCCACAACCAGATATGTCCATTTGTTAGTGCTTATCTGCCCAAAAAAGCTTCCTGACAAAGCTGCAAAAGCTCCTAAAGAGGCATAGACAAGAGCCAGACCCAACACATAAAAAAGAGAAAGGTATAAGCTCCTGATTTTGCTGGAGCTGCTTTTAGCACCTATGAATCCCACGGTTATTGGTATGAGAGGATAAACGCAGGGAGTAAAGCTTGTCAGAATCCCGGCACCAAATGCAAACAGCAAAGCAACAAGAGGAGCGCTTTGGAGATAAATATTAAGATTGCTTACGAGGGTTTCCATTTCTTAAGTCTTTAATAACTGAGTACGGTGAAATATAAGTACAGCGCTAATCCTTCCACGTGAAAGACCAGACAGATCATCACTGCAATGCTTTTTAAGAAAAAATCCCCTTTTGAGGTGTCCTGGCAGGACTGCTTACACTTCTACATATATGTATCCTTTTATAGAGATATTATCAAGTGAAATGTGGAGGTCGGGGAAAATTATCAGTGCATTTCAAAGAAAGAAAAAGTTATGTAAAAAACAATCCTCTTTTTTTTACTTTTCTTTGAATTGCGTCTGAGTTTTTATCAGCTATATTTGTAATGGTAAGAAAATAAGCTTGAACTATCCCTGAATTGGGAAGCATTGCAGAAAGCTCTAATTTTCAAAACTAATACTTTGTTCTTACATATGTTCTTAGAATGACTGTTAATAAAATACGAAGAAAATCATACTTCTGAGTTATTGTGGTTGCTTCGCATTAGAGGGTATATTGATATTATATAAATCCAATTATTAGTTAATAGTATCATGATGACATTTCTCTGAAAAGGGGAGCACATGAAGACATTGTTTGTAATTTGCACATTTGCACTCAGTTTAATCCTGCTGTTCAGCCCGGTACAGGCAGCTGGTCCCCCAAATCTGCACTTTGATTTTAATAAAGACGGAAATTATGATACGCAGTGGAATCTGGATGTTGGAGAAAAGGTGGATCTTGAAATATGGATTGATGAATGGGATGCTGCTTTTTTTTCTGATGAGGACCTTTTTGCTGTAAGGATGTTTTTCTACTATGATGACACTCAAATCAGAGTAAACAGCTCAAAGCCAAATGACACCAGTAATGATGGACCTTTTGACGGGTCATTCAGTTTATTTGAAGATCTGGGTGAAGGAAAAATTCAACTGGATCTTGCCAGCTTCAACTGTGTCAGCATAACAGACAAGATTCTGCTGTATACCCTTGAACTTGAAAGCATTGATGCAGGAACAAGTGATATTGAGATTAAAGTTGATTTTGCAGAAACTGAAAATAATGGAATGATTATACCTGGCGGTGATTCCTGTTTATCCACTCATTTAGAGGATGCGGGTGATGGTGTTGCAACAATCAGCCAGTCCCAGAACCCGTCAACTACAACTACACCACAGCCAACTACCACCACTACTGCGACTGGATCACCCGGAACCAGTACTGTTCCAGACACGCCTGCCACTACAACAACTGCCCTGCCAGCCACAACAACGACCAGCATTGCAGGAGGTGGCTCATCATCAACCACTACTGTTGCCCCCCCCCCCTGCCTGGAGAGACAACAACTACTACTGCAGAAAACCCCGGGCCGTGCCCTTTAAGGGATGTTTTGGGCAATGAATACAGTGCTGAACTGGATGTTATAAGGCAGTTCAGGGATACAAGGCTGGCCAGTTCAACAACCGGATTATTTTTTGTTTGCCTATACTATCTTCATGGGGAAGAAGTAAGGGACATTTTGTCGTCAACCCCGGAGCTTTCGGAAAAACTTAAAGGAATTTTTCTGCAGATGGTTCCTGTTTTAAACTCAGGCATGGAGAAAAATGACAGTATTATTCTGAACAAAAAACAATACTTGAAAATTGTCATCCTGATAAGGGAAATTGAAGAACAATCATCCCCGGAATTACAGAGGAGCTTATCTTTACTGCTGAGAAAGCTTGCATCAAAGGAGCTGCTTAAAAAGGTTGGAGTAAAAATAGAAAACAGTTAAACCGCTTTGTTTTTCAGATAGTGTTAAAAAGGCAGAAGTCATAAAAGGCTTCTGCCTTTTTATTATGTTTTTAGCATAACAATGTTATGATTGCATTTACAATGTTTTTTTGATGTGCTAATTTTTTATTGTCTTCTTCCGGAATCAAACCGTAGCCTCTTCGGGAAAGAGAGGGGCTGCAGGCAATGAATGATTTGCCTTCATGTGGCTTGAACTGAAAATGCTTAACAACAAACTTTTTAAATCTCTGGCAGCAAGAATAAGCAGAATGAATCTGTTCTTATGTGCATGCATGTATATCCTGGCTTTTTTAGGTGTGGAATTTCTGGTCGAAGATCCCATCCGGCACTATAACTTCTGTGTCTTTCTGTCCCTGTCAGGTATTTTTTTTGCCTGGATAGTAGGAGGCAGAAGGACCATGTATTATGTTGCTTTCTTCAATATTTTTTTTGTAGCTATTTTTTCCAAACTGCTGTGGAATCAGGGTATTATTATTCACAGGGGATTATTCCTTGGCCGTTCTTTTCTGACCATGTATGTCTTAGCGCTGCTTCTGTTTTTGCTTACTTTGCTTAAGAAATCTCCTGCAGATTTGCGCCAGAAAAAACAGAAAAAAGCAATTGAGGAGGCAAGGCAGTACAGGCAAAATCTTGAATATATGGTTGCCAGCCGCAAACTGAAGCAGGATCTGATTGCCCAGGCCAATATGGTCAAGGATGAACTGCAGCTTATAGAAGGAGCATGGCAGTCAAAAATACACGATATTATAAATGATCTCCCAACAGTAAAGGAGCGGGAACTGTATGACAAGATTATACTTCCGTTTCAGGAAAACATCATCAGGCATCTTCGAGACCTTGAATCCGGACTGACCTTTGACTTGAAGGCTGTTTGTCTGTC
Source organism: Deltaproteobacteria bacterium (assembly GCA_024276465.1). Lineage (GTDB taxonomy): Bacteria > Desulfobacterota > WTBG01 > CAIYCZ01 > CAIRTM01 > JAJRXD01. The sequence continues at coordinate 97,667 of JAJRXD010000035.1, read as the reverse complement.
CGGGCTTTTTGACTTTTTTACAGGTAAAATCAGAAACAGTAAAATGATGGGTTCTTACGGATCAGGGCTGGAAGTAAAGGAGCAGGGATGGCAGGGAAGCACTGACCGGGTGCTTGTTGACAGAAACAAGGTCTGGGACATGCTTCTGAATGTTCTTCGCAACAGCCAGGCTGCTCTTGATTTAAAGCAGATAGAGATGTTACGTTCAGGGGGAAAGCGTGAGGACTTTAAGCCGTGGATATGTGTAAGTTTCAGCTTAAGTGATTTCAGTGCGGAAATAAAAATCATGGATAACGCTGGAGGTGCTTCCCCTGAGCATGTGGGCAGGCTTTATCGTGAACCGGTTCCTTCCCGGAAACGGAATGGGAAAAAACCCGGTCAGGGGACACTTTTTGTCAAGTTTTTTGCTGAACGGATGGGAATAAGGGTTTGGGCTGAAAACTGCCGGAATATGGGCGAAGACGGGCTTGAGGTGATAATAAATATTCCGGTGGAGGAGAAGAATTTAACAGGGTAAATATAACAATAATGTCAAAGCTCAAAGTTCAAATAAATGCCAAATGACTAAAGGACAGGGACAAGGGATTAGAGGATTGAAGGATTAGAGCAAAACAGCTGTAGGAGCGCATTCATGCGCGAAAGAATTTGGACAAGGGCACAAAGAAAAAAGCCATGGGACAATGGCCAATAAGTTACTGGAATTAACCTGTAAAGGTTTCTTGAAAGGCTAACGCCTTAACTCCGGAAGAGATAAAACAGAGTTTTTGACAATACGTCATTTTACAACGAGGATATTATATGTATGGAAAATGCTGATGTGTTAAATGCAGTTCATATAGTGCTGGTGGACGATGAGCCGCGGATACATGATATGATCAGTGATATTCTTGAGAAAGCAGAACTGGTTAAGAGGATAGAGAGTTTTTATGATCCGCTTTCTTTTATCGAATACCTCAGGAAGGAAGATGCTTCGCCTGATCTGGTTCTTCTGGATGTTCATTTTGAAAATTCCGGACTTTCCGGAGTGGACATAATTCCTTTTATCCGGGAAAACCATCCCTGTCTTCCCATTGTTCTTCTTACCGGCATGGAGGGTGAGGAGATTGAAAGTGCTCAGGACTACGAGTGTGTATATTTTATTCCAAAGCCGGTAAGCCCGGAGCACCTTGTGCGCATGGTGCGTTTTTATCTTGGGATGGGCCGTAAGAGCGCTCAGCGAACAGCTGAATTAAGTCGAAATCTTGTCGAACATAAAGAACTTGTAAAGCTGTTAAAAACAGAACTTGCTCAGGCAGAGATATCTTCCTGGGCCGGCGGAAGGCAAACCAATGATCGGAGAGAAACCAGGGCATTTCAGAGGGTTCTCGAAATTTTAACCACAGTGCTCAACAACTGTGAGCTAATGCCCAGTTTTATCCATGACATGGAGAAACTTTTTGATTCTGATTTTCCTCTGCTGAAAAAAGCAGTGGACACTGTCATCAGATTCGACTTAACGGACTTAACAACACCCGGCCTTAATGTCCATAAATACAAGGGGGTTAAGGATGTGTATACACTTCGTATTACGAAGAAAGCAAGGCTGTTTTTCTGTCAGCTTCAGCACTCTGACAATAAAAGGCTGAGACTGATACGCATTGATCCTGAGCATGATACCAGTGGAATGGATAAGTGGCTTAAGGCAAATTGTGATACGTATGGTGTGTTAGGGTGTGATACTGAGTAATAACTGATGACGGGAGGCAAGAGGGAAAATGATTTTGGCTAAAGGCTTATTACTGTTTCTTTTTTATCTTTTAAAATCCTGTCAACAATCTCTACTCCCTGCATAACAGAATGGTCCATGTTCCCAATCTCGTATTTCCAGCTTCCAAACCTGCCACGGGAATAGATATTGTGGCTTTCCAGCCATGGGTGAAGGGTGTTGAGAGCATTGTCCCTGTCAAGCGTGGGCACAGGATAGGAGTAATCAATATCAATAGTGTAAACACTTTTTACACGATCACGGTCTGATTCGGCAATAAGGCCTGTCTTTATAAATCCTTCAAGTGTTTTTTCTATGGCTTTGTTTGCAGGCAGTTGAGTTTCTTTTGGATAGGAGATTTCACCCATGAGAGAGAAATTATTATTTATCTCAGGAACATTCCTGGGTGAATAATTAGAGAAATAGGTCACCCTGTAACAGGGAGATCTGTTTTCAGGGAAATACATCCAGCATTTTTTTGACGGGTCTGGTCTGGAAAAACCGATTCCTATTATCAGACCACTGTTTGCTGTCAGTTTTTGGGCAAGTTTCACGATTCTGTCAGGCTTGTTTTTAATTCTTTTAATAAGCTGATCAAGGGGTATGGTGCTGATAAGCACGTCATAGGTTTCAGATGACCCGTCGCAGCAGCCGATTTTTTTAGATTCAGTATCTATCCAATTTATATCTTTGTTGTAATGAAGATGATCTTTAAAGCGGCTGGCAATTTGCCTGAAAATTTCACCTGTTCCTCCATTAAGGGGAAATCTGAACTTGTTGTTTGGGCCCCAGCTTACATCATCGCGCTCCAGGATAACATTTTTGAGTACACGCTCAAAATCAATAACAGAAACCCTTTCTGAAATCCAGTCCTTAGACATTTTCTCCAGATCAGTTGCCCATACTTTTTTATTATAAGGAAGCATGAAATATTTATAGATACCCTGTCCAAAGGTGTACAATGCCCACTGGGCAAAATTATCTGCTTTTCTGTGGCTGTTGAGGTTTGCGCGAAACAGACCAGTCAGGCACTCATGGAGGATTTCTCTGGGAAGGTAGCGGAGGTTGTTCTGGAAAGGATAGGGGACCCAACTTTTAAAAATGTTGATCCAGCTTTCCCGGAGATGTTCAAGGTAGTTACTTCCCAGGGCTTCATCAACCATCCGGTCAAATTTTTCATAATGGGAAAACAGTACATGGCCGCCCACATCCCAGGTAAAGCCCTCTGAGTCCTTAAAACTTGCTGATAATCCACCGACATAATCATGTCTCTCGTGTATTATCCAGTTGTTATATCCTGATTCTTTAAGTCTGTGTGCAGCCCCTATACCTGTTGGCCCGGCGCCTGCAATTATAATTTTACCTGGCATAATCAGAACACCTTGTGGCAGCTGTAGTTTTCTGAGAAAGCAGGTCTTCATCTACAAGTGCTGAGATCTCTTCCTTTGAAAAAAGAGGAATCATTTTCAGCCTGTTAGCCTCACGGCTGACCTGTGAAGCTGCTGAGGGCTGAAGACCGCTTCTGAGCATGTGGATAATTTCAATAAAACCGTTGTAGATGGCATCATAACCGTACAGCCTCATCCTTATCTGGTGCTCCACCTCATCAAACTGAGTCGGGGAAAACCTCAGGTCGTAATTTCCTGCAACCTTAAAGACTTCCCTCCGGTACAGTTGGGCACAGCCCATTACATAGTGGCGGCGGGCTATATAATCATGCTGGCCCATGTCCTTTTCAAATGAATGCGCTGCAATGCTTTGTGTCCAATCCTCCTTCCTGGTGATAATGCCACCGGTGTGCTGGATTGTTTTCGGTGTGCCGGAAAAAAGAATCTTTGCTCCAACCACGCCGGCATCCGGATAGGCTTCAAATGTTTTTATCATTTCAGAAAGCCAGTTTGAAGGCAGAATTATGTCATCATCCAGGTATGCTACAAAATCTGCATAGCTGTTTTCAGAATCATTGATGAGCCAGTTCCTGGCAGCAGGAGCACCAATATTAACTGGCAGATTAATGATTTTGCACTCATTAAACATTTTATCCCTGATGGAATATATAAAACCTTCCGTACCATCAGGGCTTCCGTTATTAAGGATAAAGACTTTGTAGTTTTTATATGCTGTATTTTTCAGAGATCGCAGGGTTTCTCCAAGCTCATTTAACTTGTTATATGTGTAAATGAAGACATGGATCCTTGGATTTTCTTTCGGAACATATGTGGTTTTTCTGAAATTTCCATTTTTTCTAAATAACATTAAAGGGTGCCCCCGAATTTTATGTTTTATCTTCATCCCCCTTCATCGGGATGGTAGCTCAATTTAATCCTCTCAAAGCTGTTTTTGCCTCAAGATTGTCAGGTTCTTTTTCCAACATCTGCATAAAAAATTGTTTGGCCTTGTTTTTATTACCTTTTTTAAGGTAATGATAGCCTAATCTTAAATTCGGGTCATTATATGATTGGTCTGATATGTTTTGTGCCGGTGAAATTATTGCAGGAGGGGTGGAGAGAAGCATTGCTTCGCTAAGAGATATAACTTTATCAAAAGGTAAAATATTAAACAGATAATCATATTCTTGTTTTACCTTGTCAGAAACAAGAACCATTCTTTGTTTTTTTAACCAGTCGGATATCTCTTGAAATGTAATCCAGTTAGAGTTACTTTTACCACTGGCAGGTGAAGTGGTTTGACTGGATATAAGGAAGACCGACAAATTCAAATTGGGACAAATTGTTGTTAAGTTGTTAATCAGATTGTTTTCTTCTTCAGGCAGGCAAACCAGAGGTGTCCTGCAATCTGTTTTTTGCATGGAATGAAGGCAGGTTATTTTAATTGCCTTTTTTGCGCTCTTTAACCATTCATTGCCCAGATTAACCGCGAGATGTAATCTTTCCTCAACAGAGAAATTATTTTTACATTCTTTAAATAAATTTGCAACCCTTGCGAAGGGATGCTTGCTTGCTTCTTCAAAATTTTGAGCTGCCATACAATTTTGCATGAATAATATGCTCTGCTCAAGATCTGATATGGTTTTTGATAATCCATCATTTAGTTTATCGTTATTTATTTTCTCTGCTTTTTTCATTGCAAGGTCAGTCTGTTGCCGGACAATTTCACGGTTAATATCTTTAAGCGCTAAAACCGAGGCAATGTCAGCATGGGGAAAATATTTGCAGGATAAAATTCCTCTGTTAGTGAGATTAAAAAATCTGGTCCCTGTTGTATGATGAATTTCCTGTGCAAAATATTCCGCCTCTGTTGCTGTAGCAAAATACGAAAGATTTGTAGTAACAACCTCCCGATTAATATCAAGAACGGAAAAATTTCCATCATGAACTATAGGCGGGTCATCTTTTCTGAGATTTTCTGAGAGTTCTAAAGGCAGATGATTTTCATCAGGTTCAGCTTGATCAAAATACTGCTGGTCCAAAGGCCCAAAAGACAAATCAGCCCCTGCAAGGAAAACTTGTGGTGCAGCAAGCGCCTCTGCAAGTCCCAGACATGGCAGCAGTGAGCTCAAACATGATCTTTTGAGAAAGTAGTAATTTGGCAGAACTTGTGTATCAAAGCTCTGCATGAAAAACAAACCTCGAAAGTTTTGTGCAAATGGAAATATCGGAGAGACGGGTATTGCAACTAAATACGATTTGTTGAACTGGCGTCCAGGAGGATAAAAATGTCGCTGTCTTTGAAATGTGTCTAACTGTACAACAAAATCAGGCTCTATGCCTCTTTCAAGGCAAAAACCTATTGTCCTTGACAGGCAGACTATAAGACATTTGCCTGCCAGTTCCGGAAGAATATCTTTAATATCATACAATGAGGGACCGGGAAGAAGCAATAAAAGGGGCTTTTTTATTTTTGCGGAAACAAGTTTGTCTAAAACAGGAAACTTTAGAAGCAGTGGCAGGTTTTCAAGCTTGTTAACTTCATGAAGAATTTCTACATAGTTTTCGCTTCTTACGCCGTAGGGATCACCTATTTTAAAAGAATGTTTCGGATAGTTAACAAATTTACAATACAAATACGCCAGATGTTTTTGTGCATTGATAAATTCCTCTTTGAACATCTCATATTCATCAATGTTTATTACAAGACTTAAACCATCTATTAATAATCCGGGATTGAGATCATATACTGATTTCAGTTTATTATTGTTCAGGTTTGAGAAAACAGTATAACTGTCACTGGGAAGATCAATGGAAGTTTTAGGCTTTCCAAGATAAACGACAAAGCCCTTGTCCTGCAAACAATCTGATTTGTTGATATATGTTTTGAACATTAATTTTTTTTATGCTGTGCCAGCCAACTCCTGGCCCTTATTGCACATTTTTTTGACTCTTCAATTAAGTTGTCATATCTATCCGGTGTATGTTGCCCTGCCTTTCTGCCGTTGCCGTGAAATCTTATCGAGTATAGAACTTTTGGGACATGATGAAATTTGCATCCTGACATGGCAAAACGAAGATAGTGATCATAATCATTTGCCGACAGATATGATTCATCCATCAACCCAACTTTATAATGCCATTGGGTTCTGTACAGGTGTGAGACACCAAGATGATACCATTTGGCAAAACATGCCTCAAAACTGTAATCCGGCATCTTCATCTGTCTTATTATTTTGCTTTGATCATCAACAACAAACATATCCGAATAAACAAAGTCTGAATTAGTAGCTTCAATAGCAGCGACTAACTCTTCTATCATGTAAGGATGCGGTATATCGTCACCAACAATGTAAGTGCAGTACTCTCCTGTTGCAAGTTTCAGCCCTTTATTATAGGTGCGCGTAGGTCCAATATCTTCAGAAAAGGTTATTATTTTAAGGTCATGATTATCAGTATGAACTCTAATTTCCTGGCGCACAATTTCCCCATTTTTATTCATGGCAACAACAGGATTAACTTTACTATATTTTATCTCATTGCTTAATGATGACAGATATTCCTTTGTTCCATCAGAGGAACCTCCGTCCACAATTATTATTTCCAAATTGCCATATGTCTGAAAAAGACAGTGATCAATGCATGCAGGCAGATACTGGATTTGGTTAAATGTCGGAATTACGATGCTTACTTTTTCCATGAAAAATTACACATACAGTATATGGATTGTCGCATAGAAGTAACTGAATTTGATTGGATTTAGCAGTGGATATAACCCAGTTCTGCTGTGAGGAGTATTAGTTGATGGATATGTACTGAAAAACATAGCCAGTAAATTGTGACTTGAATGCTAAAAACTGTAAAATGTTTTAGAATCATGAGAGAGGATATTCATATATGTTATGAAATGCTTATAGAGTATTTAGTTTCTCAGGCCAATATTTTCTATAAAGGGATAAAAATTTCTGACAAGTGTTGTCATTACCTTTCTGTCAATATACTTGTTGTAATCATTGGACCAGTACATTCGGTTTCTGTTTTTTATGGGTTTTTCAAAATTATTTAACCCATCAACACCCAGGTAGTTTTTAAGTTGATGAATAGTATTTTCAAAGTTTAGATAGTAATCTTCATAGCGCAGAAAAAATTTATTATTAATGTAATCAAGCCACTTCCTGTTGAGGTCAATGAACCCCTGAAGAATCTGCCATTCTTCTGACTGCCATTCCAGTTTGTAATTTCGATCTGAAAATTTCTCAGCAAGAGATCTCCCCCAGGAGTAATAGGAGTCAAAGATATATGAAATTTGAAATAAAGTTTTTACAAATCTATATTCGGGATAATGAAGCGTTTTTGTAAAATGCGCTTTTACAATATAACCATTTTTATAAGTAGATTGGATGAACCTGAAACGGCCATCAGGTGACCTGAGAAAATTGCTGTTTGGCTCATTTTGAAAAACATCCGCATACCCCCAGTTGCAGCATTTGACAAGGTTATTAACTGTATAATTTGTTCCGGATCTGGGCTGCGTTTCAAAAATTAAATTTATTTTAAAATTATAACTGCCTTGAAAAAGTTCGATTGTCTGAAAGTTTTTATCAGGGAGTAAAGAAATGATTTTCTTTTTTATCACAGGATAATGAAGTGGTGAGGTAGCCAAGAAAATTGCATCAAAATCATAATTTTTAAGCTCATGTATGTTCATTGAATCCACAAAACCGATACAAGAGTCTTTCAGCAATTTTTGCACACATTTACCAGTCTTGCTCCTGCCAAAGACAAATATTCGATGAAAGTTACAGGCATTAATCTGCTTAACGATTTCAGATGAAACCCAATCATTGAATTCATTGTGGTCAAGAAGGTAGTAATATTCATCAGTGGGGATTTGAAGGCTGATAATATTCATATTTGTCAATTGAACTGGTTTACTTGATTATAAAGCTCAAGATAGCGCTGAGCCTGCAGACGGAAATCAAATTCATTTATTGCTTTGTAACGTGAATGGACAGACAGTTCTTTTGTTTTTTTCCCCTTGTTAAGCACCCATAAAATACCATTCGCAAGATCTTCAGGATCAAAAGGTTTTGCAAGATAACCATTCCCTTTATGGTCAATCATATCAGGCATTCCTCCGATATTGAAGGCAGCACATGGAGTTCCGCAAGCAAGCGACTCCATAACAGTGTTGGGAAGATTGTCCTGTTCTGATGAGGCAACGAAAATATCAGCCGCAGCGTAAGCAAAAGATAATGTTGTATCGTCGTGAAGAAAGCCGAGATAGTGGGTTTTAAAGCCTAAATCCGTTGATTCCTCAGGCTGGGAAGAACCAAAAACAACTAACTCTATGTCAAGATCAGCACTAGAATGGCGAAGATGGGAAAAAGCACGAACTAAATGGCTAAACCCCTTTCTTTTGTCAGAAACAGCGTTTGCACAACCAAAGAGAATGAGTTGTTTATTCTTAGGGATATTCAATACCTCTCTGGCAAATTCTTTTTTAACTGGCTTGAAAACATGAGTATCAAGTCCATTGGGTATACAGACAATACGTCGGCCCCCGAAAAGGCTGCTTTTTTTTGCCTGTTCGGCAAGCCATCGGCTTGGTGATACAATTGTCAAGTTGAGGTCTTTCCAAGCTTTTGCTTTGCGCTTCCAAACCCAGCGGCTCAAGTCGAATTTACGTGTGCTTTTCAGTAAAGGACAGGCGCCGCATGACCCGTGAAATTCAGTACAATCCTGATTGTAGTGGCAGCCGCCTGTAAATGGCCACATGTCGTGTATTGTCCAAACTATTGGGGCATTAAATTTTTTCAAAGATTCTATTCTTAAAAAACCAGCACTTATCCAATGGAGATTTATAATGTTGCACTTAGCATTGCCTGCTAAAAAATGATATCGTTCTGGAAGCCAGTTAAGAGAGTAGGGGATCTGTATTCTCCCTGGATATAAACTATTAACAGGTTGAGGATCAATAACAGATCGCAGTTTGACTAATACTTTATTATAACGTTTTCTTTCCGGACAAAAAACCGTTGGGTCATCGCTGAATTTTTCACATACTAACATCCTGGAGTCAACGCTCAAAGCTTGAAGACCTTTATGCAGCCTGTAAGCTGCCCGGGCCGCGCCTCCTAAATTGTCATATGTATTAACGATAAGTGGATGTGAGCACATCAGGTCAGGGAAATAGTGATGCCCTCCAGATCACTCGTGGGGGACATCCTGGTAAGCAAATTTTGATACATTATTTCCGTTTCTTTAAATATAGAGTTAAGCTGTTCAGGTGTTTTAATTTCATCTAAACCCCAGTAATTACGCACAAAAGCCAACTGTTGCGTGGTGATATTATCACGAAACTGAAAAAATAATTTATAAACATCATCTGACGGCCCTACAAGATGTTCTGAAAGATTTTTAAGACCAGTATCGTTCAGGGCGGTAAGGCGATAATCGTCACATTTTATTACACAATGGGGTTTATTTAACATAATGCAGTAGCCTATATGTGTTGAAATAGTATTGGATATTGTAATGGTAGAAAGCTCAATGATGCTTTTCAGTCTATTTAAAAATAATGGATCATATATATGGCCTGCGGTAACGCATTCAAACCCATGTTGCAAATATGCATCGGCAGCACCCCTTAGAACATCTTTCCAGTAAAGACATATTCTTATAGAATCAAAATTTTTGCTGAATTTTTCAAATTGACGGCAAAATTTATGAATATCATAATGGGCGTCAATATGATGTGTTGAATGTGCAGGAAAAACGAGAAGATTTTTCCCTAATTTTTTTTTTTGACGATTAAGGGCGGCAGAACTCAGAAAAGGAGATGCATAATGGATCAGCGGGCCGAGCGTGAAAACCTGTTTTTTACAGGCTTTTCTGAGGTGAGGCACCCTGTGAGGAGCTGATGCAAAGATAGCAGGCAAGGGTGCATTAATGTCAGCCGCCCAGTAAGAACGAGTGAAATATGGTGAATGTTCAATTGCGGCCTTTATTTGATAGTCAGGTGAACAGCCGGCATATTTTTTTAAAATGGTTGCGTGGCCATAGAAGTCATTAGGAGTATGGATTTCGTTTGTTAACAGTTGTCTGTCGGTTGCTAAAGCAAAAATGTTATGAGGATCTGACATGATGAAAAATAATTACATACTTCATGTTTTTATTTAAAGATTAATGTGTTACCAGCAGGTTCGACCACCATCGATAACAATATTTGTACCGGTCATATATGAGGATGCATCGGAAACCATAAACAAAACAGCAGCTTTGTATTCATCAGAAGTAGCCATGCGCCCCATGGGTATCAGGTTGCTTAATTTCATCACAAAGTCTTTTGGCTGGTCACAGTAAATGCCACCTGGTGATAATGAATTGACGCGAACATTTTTATCTGCCCAGTAGGTCGCCAAATATTTTGTTAAGCCTATCAGACCATGTTTAACAACCGAGTATGTCACTGGTTTGACAGGCTGTTGATTTTCTTCAAAACCGCTCATGCGATAGATCCGCTGATCCGGCGCAATTACTCCAAGATCTGATGCAATATTTAATATTACACCACCACTGTTCTGTGCCATATGGGTGCCGGCTGTTCGGCTGCACAAAAATGCACCAGTCAGGCCAACTTTTATATCATTATCCCAGACAGGCAGGGGAAGGTTTTCAAGGCGAGACATCGAAATGCCATTTTCTGTCGAAACTTTAGGATCGTTAGCAGCGTTGTTAATGAGAATATCAATTCTGTCATGTCGATCCAGAATCTCTCTGATTGCATTCTCGATTTCATCAAGTGAAGTAATGTCAACACGCATACCGTAACATTTGCTTCCGGTTTGATCAGATATCTTGAGGCTTTGAATATCAAGTTCGGCCTCGTTAAGATCCCATAAAATCGGCAATCCTCCGGCAGAAGCTATAGCCTCGGCATGCTTTTTCCCAAGCATCCCGGCACCGCCGGTTATGATTGCAACGCGAGCATCAAGCTTAAAAGAATCAAGAATATTCATGAATTATTGAATGGTTTTACAGCTTTTGCCAGAAGCATTTTTTCTTTGGAAAATCGAATCCATTTGCGGAACAGCCTTTCCTCTTTGTCTTTCCATTTAAATGATTCCGGGAGCAGGGCTGTTATGTCCGATAAAAGGGTTAGAAAAGGAAAACGCCATAGTACAGGAAGTTGGCGGAACAGGGTGCATTCTGTATTGTCAAAGCCGTGAATATCAAGAGCATTTTGCAAGCCTTTTCTTGTCCAGGCTTTAACATGAGTATGATCATTCCAGAAAGATTTATATTGAGATCCCCAGTCTGGTGTCATGACAATTGCAATGCCGCCGGGTTTTAAAATACGATAGATTTCAGCCAAAAAATGGTCGGAATTTGCAATATGTTCAAGAACAGATTTGGAAAAGGCAATATCAAAACAGCTTTTCGGAAATGGAAAATTTTCTTTTTCGATGTCACATTGTTTGAGTTCAATATTTTCTACATCCTGCTGAAAATATATTCGCTTATCTAATCCTGAAACCTCGAAGCCTCTTCGAAGAAATCCAAATAAATGGCTCCCTTTTCCATGGCCTATATCCAGAAGATGCATGCAAGTTGTGTCTCTTTTGAAATGCGGGTTGATCAGCCTGGCAATAAGATGATCACACAATTTTTGAGGATAACTTCTTTCCCCAAATTCATCACGGAAATAAACTGTATCAAAATATTTGTCCATAAATAAAAAGCAACAATGCTGGTGATTAGCGAATCTGGCCGCCATCCACGACCCAGGATGCCCCGGTAACAAATTTAGCGCGTTCAGATGCCAGAAAAGCAGCAACAGAACCAACATCATTAACCGAACCAAGTTTGTTCAGGGGGACATCACTCAGAAGCATTTCTTTAACCAGAGATTTGTTTTTGTGAAGTTTCTCTTCCCATACAGATCCAGGAAACAAAATGTTGCCTGGTATAATCGTATTAACCCTTATGCTTTTGCGACCTAACGGACGAGCAATATTTTTCGAGTATGATTCAAGAGCAGCCTTGGCAGCTGAATATGCTGCAGGAGCTCCCAGCGCTTGAATTCCACAAATTGAACCAATAAATGTAATGCTGGGTAAATTCTTTGTTGTTTGTGAACTTTTTTCAATCAGTGGAAGAAATGTATGAACTGCAGCGGCAGCGCTCAGCAGATTTATATTTAACATGCGCTGGAACTCCTCAATGTTTTCTTCCAGCGGAGGGACTGACTGGCCGCTTCCTATGTTGCAAATCAAGTGATCAAGGCGTCCAAAATTGTCGGATATGTATGATGATAACTGCTCAAGTGTCGATGAATTTTGCAAATCACCTGCAAATGAATATATTTCTGCATCAGGATAATATTCAGAAAAATTTGTTTGGGTTTTTTTCAGTACTGTGCGATTGCGGCCGGTAATGATAACGCGAGCTTTTTCCTGTATGAAAATTTCGGCGATTCCTTTTCCGATACCGCCGGAAGAGCCTGTAATAAGTACAATATGATCCGCTAAATTCAAGTTCATCAGTAGTCCTTTAACTGGCAATACAACTGACAACAAAATCTCTGGAATGGCAAATCGTGCCAACATGGTCGCCGGAGGTCGACCGGGCAGTTTGAAGAATGAAATTGCCTTTGTAGCCGGACTCAAGCAGTAACTTAAGTGTGGCCGCGATGTCAGCATTACCTTTTCCCAAAGGCACAGAAGGCCCGTTGCTAAGCCGGTCTTTGATGTGAACATTACTGATGCGATGCCCATAAGCCTTTATTTCAGCACCAGACTGGTATCCAAGCGCAGCGCTATTGCCGATGTCGTAAGTTATGCTGAAAAATCCCGGGTCAAAGTGACTAATAAATTCTGTTAATTTTGCAGGTGGAAAATCTGATTCAAAACTTAAGATAACTTTATGCTTTTTTAACAGAGGGATGAACCTGTTCAGTGTTAAGATAATATCCTTTTCCTGCTCCTCTGTCTCAGGTCTGCCATTATCAACAAGCGGAATCAAAACATTTGTGACCTGGAGACGAGAACATGCTGAAATGATATTTTTTAAATCCTGTAAAAGACGGTTACGCTTGGTGCCACAAAATTTATAAAAGGGATTTTGCATAAAGCAATCACCAGTTAAAGAGGGAATATATATATTGTGTTTGTGTTGAAGAACTTTAATCATGTTTTGACCGCGTGTGGTCATAAGAGGATTTTCATATATGTGTTCATGGTCAAGGGTCCACTCCATTATGGAAAGATTGTTGGCTTCTGCATCAATAAATTCGTCTTGCCAGTACTGCCATGGAAAAGCCTGGATATTACCATTAACGAGAGGTGAAAGGCGCCCCTGCATGAATCCGATTTTGCTGAAAATGTTATCCATTTTATCAACAGAGAAAAGATTTTACAAAAATTCGACTAATTCTATCAACGTTCCTTAAGGATCACGGCAGAAGACAACACGGGCATAATTGTCAGGTGAAACCTGAGGGGAAGATAAAAAGGCAATACCTTTAGCGCTAAGCTGTTTATAAAGTGCGTTCAAATTATCAACAGTCAGCGCTAAGTGTGAGATGCCAAGATCATAAATACTGCGTTCAATTTCAGCTGATGGTGGGTAGTGAAATTTAAGAAGCTCAATCATCTGGCCGGTTTGTGTCTCCATTTTTACAGTTGTAACAGCAGTGTTTTTAATGGCCAGAATGGTGCTTAAATAGGTTCCTGATTCCTGCATACGTCGAACAACTTTAAATCCCAGGAGTTCACTGTAAAACAGCAGGGATGACTCAAGGTTGTTTACAACAATGCCGGTATGTCGAATATCTTTAATCATGTGGGTATTAAATTCTTATTCACTTGGAGAATTTATCAGGTTTTAAATCTGTTGAGTCGTATTTCCTCTGTTATCATTGGGCCGTCAAAAGAGCATATAAATGAAACTGTTTCAGCAATTTCTTCAGGATCCAAAAAAGTTTCGAAGTTCTGATTTTCAATTTGATGCCCCATTGAAGTTTTAGTACCGCCTGGAGAAATACAAAAAGTTCGAATGTTATATTCTTTTAACTCATCATGAAGCGCGCGGGAAAAACCAAGAAGGCCGTGTTTTGCCGCACAATACAATGAAGAGTTTCGTGTTCCGAGATACGATGATGATGAACCGATATTGACGATTCGTCCCCATTGGTTTTTTATCATGTCACTTGCAAAAGCTCGGCATAACATAAATGGTCCACGGAGATTAATATTGAACGTAGAAGTAAAATCATCGTCAGACAAAAAGGTAAGCGGTTTTACAATAAAATTTCCGGCACAGTTTATTAAAATATCAATATGACCAAGATGTTGATGAGCAAAATCAATCAATTCCTGAACCTGATTAATATCATCCATATCACAAGGATAGGAAACGGTTTTAATTTTATCGCAGAATCTAAATTCTAAATCCATCTGGAGTTTCTGGAGTTTCTGGGTATCAGTACCGGTTAAAAAAAGCTGACAATGATTTTCCGCCATTTTTAATGCTATTTGCCTTCCGATTCCTCCTGTTGCACCGGTTATCAGACAATGTTTTTGATAATAAATATTATGAGTCATGAGGTTAAAAGCACTTTATTAAAATTGACTGTGGGACTGTTGAAAGACCCCTGTCTGTCGCGATTATATCGGAATCTTCTGTCGGCACACAGTAAGTACGACTCAGGCTGGAGGATTTGCGCGCTCCCGAACCCGAAGCTTTTTACTTTGTTTGTCTGCTTATCGTCTTTTTGCAGGATTATTAATGTTGAGTGTCTTTAAAAAGATCATATATTATGGAAGGGTTTTTTGTTGCAATATATTCTAAATATTCAAAATCTGAAGGTGTATCCACTTCATAAGTTTGCGGTGTGATAAATGCAATTACTTTATTGCCATGTATACGGTTGTTTTGCCTTACGAATTGACTGCTGATGATATCCACATAACCATTCCCTTTGAAAGTTTTGGTATATCCTTGACGAGCCGAATTGGCGCTATCAATATCAGCATTGTCAGCGCCTACGCATTTAAGCATACCAGCTTCAATTTCAAACATTTTGTATGCAGACTCCGGCATTTCATGCACAGAGCGCAAGGCAGAAGCTGTTGATGAATTTAAAAAACTGTTGATTGCCTGATTAATATATTCGACTTGCCGAAAAGGAGTTGTAGGACGCAGGTGTACAAGATAATCCGGCTGGGAATTCTCATTTTCTAAAAACCAGTCGAGGGCATGCTGGATAAAGCAGAAATCTGAGCAGTAATCTTCTGAAAGCTCTTTGGGTCGCAGGAAAGGAACTTCAGCCCCGTAATTATGCGCGATTCTGGCATAGTCTTCAGAATCAGTTGACACAACCACGCGATCGATCAATTCGGCACGTAATGCAGCAACAATACTATAGGCTATTAACGGAATTCCTGCCAGTGGTTTAATGTTTTTATGAGGAACACCTTTTGAACCGGATCTGGCGGGTATGATTGCAATAATCTGTTTCATGATATTTAATTAAAAATGTGCTTCCCATGGTATGTGGGCCCTAAGATTAGCGGATACCGGCAATTCGATCTCCTTAATTCCGACTAATCCATTACCCATTGCCTTATCTATTTTTCTTACAGCTCCTACAAGCTGACTGAAACCTGATGGTTCAACCGAGGCTGCCTGATCTGACCCGTACATGGCTCTGCCAAGAGTGATGTGGCGCTCAAGTGATGATATCCCTAATGCAGCGGCTGCATAGGAAACAGCAAGACCAACTTCATGACCGCTGTAACCAACATTACATTTATATCTTTGCTTCAATGTTTTAATACAATTCAGATTGGCGTCTTCATCTGTCATGGGATATGTCGAAACACAATGCATCAGTTCAAACGGGCAATCAGCTTTTTGGAATACTTCAACTATATGGTCTAAGTCATCCAAAGTACACATGCCAGTCGAAATAAAAGTATGCTTTTTTTCTTCAGCAACCATTTTATAAAAGTCACGATAAACATTCATGGCAGAAGCAATCTTGTTATATTTCAGATTAAACCTGCGCAGAAATTTCTGGCTTTCAATATCCCATGCGGATGCAAACCAGTCCATACCTTTATTTTTGCAATATTTATCTATTTCCCTGTACTCATCATAGCTAAATTCAAGAGCCTCTTTTTGATCTCTTTGAGTTTTACCCCAAGGGCTTTCACGTGGTGAGTCAAGAAATTTCTTGGGATAAACCAGATCAATTGTACGCTTTTGAAATTTAACTGCATTTGCACCGGCTTCAGCTGCGACATCAATTAATTGTTTGGCTATATTAATATCACCATTATGATTTATTCCGATTTCAGCAATTATAAAAATAGACATAAGATAATCCCCCTGTTTTATTAACTGTTTATAGAGTTCAGGAAATATTTTAAAAAGCAGAATAGAATATATCAGGCAGCATCGATAAGGCGTGCATTAAGTTCATTGCTGAGAGCAATAGCTTCTGATGTTTTTCCAAAGGCAAAGGAATGTTGAACAGCATCAAGCGCTTCTGAGAAATGCCCGGCCATTTTAAGGGCTTTAGCCCGGAGCAGCCATGAAAAGGACTGCTCTTTATAGCTTTTAACGGCAATAGAAGAGATCCAATATGCAGTATTAATATTATTGTCTGTCGCAGACTCTGAAAAAAGGTCTATGAGTTTTGATGGCGAATAGTGAGAATAAGTTTCAATTGAAGATATCATATTATAAAAAGCTTCATTGATAAAATCATAATAATCGTCTTTCCACATCCATTTCTGGAAAGGAGTAAAATGTTTTAACTGCGATCCTATTTTGATTCCAGAGCTTAAAAAAAATGCTTTGGATGTAGAACCGCAATCAGGGGTAATCATTTTAAAAATCAAAAAACGTGAGTTGCGGATAAAAGCGCACATGGTGGCCGGGCCATTATTGACAAACATATTCAGGTAACTTTGTTCATAAAGAGCTGCTCTCATATCAAGGTTCCATATTGCTTCGTTAAAAAAAACCCGGTTTTTCAGCTCTGATGGCAAAGGGCTAAAGGCTGTATCGGCATCCCTTATAAATACCGGTAAAAATTTGTTATGATTAAGCCTGTCGGCAAAAAGGCACCACGATTTCAGATCGCTGTTTCTTAATGCCTGGTAACTGGATTCTCGAAGTGTTATTATAATAAGCTTTCTGTTGCCAGTATTTTGCTGAATCCAATTCCTGACATATCGCTGTGCCTGACCTGATGCATTAAGGGAGGGCAAAAGGTCTGTTTGGGAAGAGGCATTTAAAAATGATTTCCAGTTATAACATGCAACAGATTCTGATACTGAATAGGAAGCAGGAAAAACATGAAATGCCATATTCTGTTGAATCGCATGAGCCTCTGCCCTATACCTGCAAACTGTGATATGAGAGCACGAATGTAAAAGCCGGGCACAAGGCACAAGGATTTGATTAAGACGCCAGCGCATGGTTTCGTAATCATAATTTTTTGCCCCTGTGTTTAGATATGCATGAAGGTCGCCAGCTCTAAATCCTTTTTCTGGTCCGGGTACGATAACAAGATGCAGATGGGATATTTTATTTTGTCGGCGGTATATTTCGGCCTGGATTAAAAAGACGGCAATGTCAAAAGTCGTTGGAGAAACAGACAAGTCATAAAAAGCATATAAAATATTATTTTGAGCCATTGACAGTGCTTGAAAGGCTATTCACTCGACTGAGTGATATTTTTCATATAAAAATTTTTAGGCAGCAGATTTTCCACATGTGGCAGCTGTTGGCTGGAATTCTCAAAAAAACCCAGATGGGAATTAAAAGACTCTACATCTAAAATAAAATCAGGAGCCAATTCTGAAATCTGGTTTACGGACAGACGGGGGAAGAAGAAAAATTTATCTTGCTTTGTATCTCTGCAAGGATCGACAAAACCGATAAGCCTGTCAAGTGGAAGATCCAATATGCCATAAAGAAACAGGGCAACTGCGTTTTCATTTGCGCCATAGATCAGAGGTCGTTTTGCGCGCATAAGATGCTGGTTAAGATTATCTGCATGGCTTTGCAGACCTTCTAAAACAAATGGATTAAAAAAAACTTTTGTTTTGCATTGTGGACAGGAGTGATGTATATGCAGAAAATTATTGCATTTATAACCATAGCTCTGGACTGATATTTCAATATTGCAATTACAGGCAGGGCACTGTCCGGTTATCTGTGTTGTATCTGCTGCAATATAAGTCCGGTGCATATTTTTGGCAGCGCATTGTTCGTAGAGATAATGCGTATAACGTATATATTCACGAAATTGAGTGCGCCAGAAATCGTCGTCAGGTATTTGGCTGATATTCAAATAATTATTACAACAAACCGTTGGATCATTCGGCCCCAACCCAAAAGAAAGTTTTTGAAGATATTGCCATTCATCCTGAACCAAGCCGTTTTTTAAAGCGTTTTTATAAATTCGAGTTCCCGGGTAAGCTACTGTAAACTGTATCGCCGGGTGAAGAATTTTTTCGTTAATGTAAAAATCGATCGTTGCTCTAATGTCTTCCTCTGATTCACCTTCACATCCTAAAATAGCCGAAGCTTCTACAATGATGCCTGCATCTTGTGCCGCACGAATAAATTTTGAGATCTGAGAAACATTTGTGCCTTTATTCATGCGTTTAAGAATTTTGTCAGAACCGCTCTCAACACCGATATTAAGCCCGAAACAACCTGCCTGTTTCATTGGGTAAAGTATTGATGGGTCAAGATCGGCTCTCAGAAGGCAAATCCATGGCTTTGCATCCGGAATTTTGCTGTATTCATTACAGAATAAAAGAATCTGGTCTTCGGTTTCAAACATTATTTCATTCAGGAAAACAAAGATCTCGGGGTTGTATTTTTTCTGGTATACAAGAATTTCGCGCAATATGTTTTCTATGCGACGTGCTCGAAACTTACCCATAGTTGGAGAGCAGAACGAACAACGCCCCTTGCAACCTCTTCCAGTTAAGATTGGTATTGCACGAAACTTTCCGAAAGTTGAGTGCTTCCAGCTGTTCATGTAATAAAGAATATCAATTTCATCATACGCAGGCAGTGTATCCTCAGATATCAAATTCAGTCTGCATGCAGGCTTTTTTATAAGGTTGCCATCAGCTTTATCTTTATAAATCAGGCCACGGCAATTTCGAAAATCAGTACTGCCGCGAATAATAGCTTTTAATAACTCAGGCAGGGAAGTTTCTGCTTCACCGCGGATAAGAAAATCAATTCCTAAATGTTTAAAGAGCAAATCGTCTGATAAATCATGTGTGATACCGCCACCTAAAATTAATGGTGTTTCAGGCAAATATGTTTTGCTGTGCGAACAGATTGTCTGAATATCTTTAAAATCTCCAACAAGACCGCCTGTTGTAACAGCAAGGTATTCAGCCTGTGTAAACATGCTGTGCCAATCGATATTCGGGATTCTATGCAAGTCGAAAAAATCAAAATGAATGTCAGCTTGTTTCAGGCAGCTAAGGACATAGGCAATACCTATGGGAATGTACTGATAGGGTGGTTTGATAACCAGAACCCTGTAATGATCGTTGTATGTCTGCACTCTAATATGTTTGTCAGGAAATATTAGTCAGGAAGTTAATGATGATTCCAGGTATGTACCTGATGAAGTTTTTTGAAACCCGGATGCTGAGTCTGATGCTGTGTGGAAAGAGTCCAGTTTTACCCGGGTAAGATTTTTTATAAGTGCATTAAACTTTTGTCTGTTAACCAGTCTGTAAATGATATATTTCAGCCCCACGACAGCATCGCTGACATTAAGTGTGCCAGGCAGAACAATAAGACTTGCCTGGGTACCATTGGTATTAATATTATTAAGTGCATAGTCGATTGTTGTTTTGGATTTTATAGAATTTATTTCTTCAAAAGAATATTCTTTTTGCCTCGGATTTTCCTCGTAAATGCCAATGCGTGTGATATCATTCCAGATAAATTCAAGCATATAAATCAGATATGCCGGTCTGTGTTCAGGTTGACCAAGCGATGGGAACCGTATTGGGTGAAAATCACAAACGCTAAAAATGGAAAAAGACTTTGCGTTGGGAATTCCTTTCAACTTAAACAAAAACGACAGATTCTTGGCATAAACTGCTATGAGGCGCAGATGATTATAATTGTTGCTTATGCAAAAACATATCAGTAAAAAAACAATTACAGGTGCGATAATATGAAGTGGCAGCATAAGTTTGAAAAAAGAGATAAGGATTAACGCAGCAGGAAAAGGAAGCAATGAATTGTTTTTGGTTTCCCATCCCCGAAGGCCAAATTTTTGCCCCACAAGTATATAAGGAATGCCCCCGCATATGAGCAGGAATATTCCAAAAAAAAATGTCCCTGCAAAATTAGATGGTGATGTCTTTAATGGTATCAGGAAATTATTTTGAACTAAAAAAAAGGAAATAGAAGAAATGGATGCAAAAATGAATATAAGTGGATGTCTTAATGAAAAAAATATTGAGTGCATGAAAACACCACCAGCACCTGTTTTAATCATCTGAAGAAAAGCCGATGGGAGATTACGAATGCCTTTAAAACAAAGGCTGATTTTATTGTAATCGGCATAATGGCCTTTTCGGGGGAAGTATTTCTGTTTCCATAACCAGTATATAAAAGGGAGAAGGAAATAATATCCCTGGCTTAGCATATTTAAAAAAAAAGCACTGCTAAAGCTGAAGGACTCTCGATGCAAATTAATTAAAAAGAGTCCGGAAACAAATCCCGCATAAAAAACCATCAAAGAGTGCATGTTAAAGCTTATTAAAAAACAGACAGTAGCGGAAAGATGTAATATTGAGGATTCAAGGCCGGAATAATCTTGCGCAAGAATACCTAACAGACATGCGAGAAAGAAAAATGGTGGAGTAAAGACATATGGTGTTATCATGCTCGGCTCTACAATATAATCCTGGCCGGGATAGCACAAGCAAAGAAGAGCAATGGCTAAACTCTCAAAGCAAGAAAAAAATCCGGAAATTAGACATATACCATAGATTGTTAAAGAAACAGAAAAAATGCAGACAAGGGAAAAAAGCTTATAGAGGAAAAATGGATTTGGCAGCATCGCCATAATACGATCAATGTAATAGTAAATTGGCAACCCATTTTCCCATGTGCTTATTTTATGGGTCGCAAAATCATTCTGGCGGTACCATCCGCGTATAAGCCAGCCATCCCAATAGACCGCGTCACTTAATACAATCAATCCATGGTTTGCTACGGTTGCAAGCAAAAGTATAATCACGATGCTGTTAAAAGATATATCATTTGTGAACATTGAAGTATTTAACATGAATATTTTATTTTATTTTTGCGAAACAAATATTGAGAGCAGCGAAAAAATAGGATTGGAACTGTTTTAAAGATCTGATTTTAAAAAAACTTTTAATCAGGAATTGCGGTGTGATATAAAAACTTTTTACAGCCCTGTTGAACGCGTCTATTAAGTAATCTTTTGTAAGATCATTTTGTGTAAAAAAGACTTTATTTGAGATGGTACAGCTTTCCCAATCGTTCCAAAGCTCTTCAAAAATTCTGACATTTTTTTCGTTCTTCAGTGTTTCCCTGATGGCAGTGCCGGGCAAAGGCTTTGTCAACTCAAAACTGACAAAATCAGGTTTGATTTCGCGGGAAAATTTAATGGTCTTTTCCGTTGACTGGATAGTATCACCCGGTAAGTTCAGCATGAAAAAAGCGCTTCTTGAAATACCTGCCTCCCTGCTCCATTTGAAGGCTTGTCTGACCTGATCAGTGTTGATTCCTTTCTTTATTTTTTTTAAAATCCGGTCATCCCCTGACTCAACACCAAAGCTTATGCTGAAACAGCCTGCTTTCTTCATCAGGTGAAGCATTTCTTTTGTGACAGTGTTAACACGTGAATTACATTTCCATTTGATACTAACATTCCTTTGGATCAGTTTTTCGCAAAATTCGAAAACGCGTGCCTTGTTTACAGTAAATGTGTCATCATAAAAATTTATTTCTCGAATGGCGTATTTATCTTTCAGATAAATAATTTCATCAATTATTCGATCAGCACTCATCTGACGCAAGGTACTGCCGAACATGCTTTTGTTGCAAAAAATACAGGAATAAGGGCAGCCACGAGTGCTGAGAAAGGCAACATTAGGCAAATGAACAAATGTCCCCGGGGTTGGAACGTATTTTGAATAGTCAAATAACTCAAGAGGCAGAAGAGGTAATTTGTCAATATCGACTAAAAAGTTACGGGCTTTGTTTTCGAGAATTTCGCTGTTTGATTTGTAGCAAATACCTTGCACAGTATGATATCTCTGACCCCCAAAAATTTCATTTATAAGTTCGACAATGGTTTCCTCTCCTTCACCGATTACTAAAAAATCAATATGTTCGGTAGAAAGAAAGATATCTTTTTTCAAAGTAGTAATGTGAGGTCCCCCTGCAATTATGGGGATATCAGGATATTTATGTTTAAGGTCACCGGCTAATTTAAAGGATATTTTTGATGCAGGAGTGCAGACGCTGATCCCTATAATATCCGGGTTAAAGGTCTCAATTTCATGATACAGGTTTGTTGTGGCAACCTGGAAATCAAAAACTTTTACAGCATAGTTGTTTTTGATGAGTTCAGCGCCGATATACGCAAGACCTAACGGGATAGCAGTACCATAACCCTTTCTGTAAACAAGTGTATGGTTAGCATTGGATTCTAAAACAGGGTGAATTAATAATACTTTTTTGTCCATGGTGAATATTCAAGTATTAAGTAAAAGTCAAAAATCAGACGTTAAAGTAAAAAACTCTAAATTCAAGGTCAGCAAATCCGAAGGAATGAGACGTAATAGTCCTAAATCAAGCGAACATTAATTACTTCTGAGGAGTGAAAAAACTGTTTTTAAAAAAAACAACTTTAATAAAATGTCGTAAAGTCAGTTTGATAAAAATTTTATCAACAGTATCGATGCCTAAAAGCCTGATTAAGTAAGCCGGAAAAGGATTGAGGTGTCTGAGCAGGCTGCATAGACCGATTTTGTTGATGAAATCAATCTGTTTCGCATTTAAAAACGCACACAATCTGTAAAGAAGGTTATATTGAGCAGCAAGTTTAAGCTTTGTTCTGTTGCGTATGGAGCCTTTACCTGTCTGACAGCCTTCCAATCCTGCTTCAATATTGTCAACATCATTGAGGTTGATCTCATTTGTTCTGAGTGAATGCCCGATGATTTCGGTTTTTGGCAGATAAGAAAGCGTTAAAGCGCTGACCCTATTCAGTGATCGACAATGTTTGAGGACATCAATGGTTTGCTGGTAGGTGTTCTCATTATCACCGGGAAGTCCAAAGATAAAGTCCAATTCATAGCGAAGTTGATACTTTTCGAGGAGTTTAATAGCCTTTAAAACCTCATCGTTGGATTCAGGCCGGTTAAGAACATATTTTCTGGTCTTTTCATTCAGGCTTTCAATGCCTACCTGAATCCATCTGCAGCCGGCCTCCTTTATTAAATGAATGCTGTCATCGTCGAGGTAACGTGGATGGCTGAGGCAGAAAAAAGGAACATTAATCTGTTTTTTGTAGAGCTTTGAGAATTGTTCAAGCCATATTTTGTCATGGGTAAAAATATCATCATAAATTCGGACGAATTTGTAATTATAACGTTCTTTAAAAAAGATGAGTTCAGAAATATAACCTTCAACACTTTTGCGCCTGACATATTTCCCCTTTCCCTGGTAAGCCTTTTTTACAACATTATGAGAACAATAAGCGCAATGCATCAGACAACCACGCATGGACATGGACAGCAGGCTGTCAGACATATTGAAATATGGTTCAAAAACAGACCTGTCAGGACGTGGCAGTGAGTCAAGATTTTCTGTCAGGTTTCTTAAAGGATTTTTAATAATTTTCCCGTCTTTTTTGAACCATAAATCCGGTATTGAATAGTTTTGAGTGTTATTCCTGATTGCATCTGCAAGTTCGACTACCGCATGTTCACCTTCACCAGTACAGACGATATCAAAAAAAGGTTCTGCGATAATAACCTCAGGAGACATTATTGCATGAGGGCCTCCTGCAATGATGGGTGTCTGCGGCAGTTCATGTTTAAGTTTTGCCGCAATATCTTTTGCCCATGGGAATGTAATGGTGACGGTTGTGATTCCGATCAGGTCGGGCTGCCAGTTAACAGTTTTCTCGACGAGCTTTCTGCGCATTGAAAAAATTTTTTCAGCATTGTGAAAATTAAAGACAATCCGGTCGTTAAACAGAGAGGGGTCGAGAAAAAGCCTCGTTTGATGCCCTTTTTGTTTAAGTGCTGCAGAAATGTGCTGAATGCCAATCTGTTCGGCTGAATTACAAATGAGAGCTACTTTCATAACTGTACAATGCGGCAAAAGGCTATCTGCCCGCTACTACTTTTATTTTCAACATGTTAAAAAAAGATTTCAAATATGAATTGAACTGACTGACTGAGCGCAATTGAAGTATTGCTTTAGATATGAAATTAAAATTCAGATAAAATTTCTTTACGGCACGCTCATAGGCAGTCAATAAGTATTCTTCAGAGACACCTTTCTGGACATAGAACAAGTGATTTCCGGCTGAATACTCTTCCCATTTATCCCAGATTTTTTCATTAATTTGAATATTCGGATCATTCTCAATGATTTTTCGCAGCTTTGTCCCATAGTAAGGTTTGATCAGTTCAAAATTCAGGAAATCCGGTTTGATTTCGCGGGAAAATAAAATACTTTTTTCGATCTCTTCAATAGACTCACCAGGAACATTCATCATAAAATAAGCCATGGACGAGATACCGGCTTTACGGGTTTCCATAAAAGCATTTTTTATTTGATCAATCGTTATGCCCTTTTGCAATTTGTCTAAGGTCTTCTGAACACCTGACTCTACGCCATAGCCAACATAAAAGCAGCCGGATTTTTTCATGAGTCTTAAAAGTTCCGGATCAACCTTGTCGACACGTGTTGAACACTTCCAGGCAATGTTCAGGTTCTTTCTTAATATTCCTTCACAGATTTCTAAAACTCTGTTTCGATTTATGGTGAAAGTTTCGTCACAAAAATTTATCTCACGAGCGTTAAATTGTTTAACAACAAATTCCATCTCTGCTAAAACATTTTCCGAGCTGCGCAAGCGAACTGTTTTTCCAAAAAGATCGGTATTACAGAAAATACAGGGATAGGGACAGCCACGCGAAGTTATCATCGTAATGCTTGGAAGATGTCTGAATGTTCCTGCATTGGGATAGTATAGTTCCGGTTTGAAATAATGAAGGGCCATGAAAGGAAGATTGTCAATATTATTAATAAAGGGGCGCTTTGCTGTTTTTACAATTTGACCGGTGCTATCACGATATACTATTCCTTTAATATGGGAGAGGTCCTTATGGGAAAATACATTACTGATAAGCTCGCGGGTTGTTTCTTCACCTTCATGCAAAACGAGAAAATCAGGCAACAGGGTTTGTTTGAAAATATTTTCCTGGTATGCATTTACATGTGGTCCGCCTACAATAACAGGAATGTTGCTGTCATAGGCTTTGATGTTCTGCATAAGTTGTACAGCATGAGGAAATTCTTTTGAAAAAGCAGTTATCCCAACAACATCAGGCGAGAAATTATTCAAACATTCCTTTATTTCAATATTAGAAACCTGATAATCAAGTACATATATTTGATGACCGTCTCTTTCCAGTACAGCGGCTAAATAAGCTAACGAAAGAGGCAAGGCTTTCTCGGCTCCAGTATACTGGACCGGGTGAAAAGAATTAAATTGATAAAGCGGTTTAATAAGAAGTATTTTCATGAATTACTTTGATAACAACATGTAATGATAAATAGCATCAAAGGTTAAAATTTGGGGATGCAGTAATTTTCGGATAATCGGGAGTATTAAATTGATATACAGCTTGAACTCATATTTTTGAAGATTTTTTAGTTGTGCGCCATAGTTGGATTCTTCAATAATATTCCCATGAAATAACTGATATATTTTGTTTATCAGAACAAGGGTTACTTGAATAATGTTAAAATTTAAACCAGCGTATTTTTCCTCGGTTTTAATATGAAAACGATTTTTTAAAAGGAGTTTAAGTTTTTCAATACTGATAAATTCCATGCATGAATCATCACTTATTGTTGTTTGCTTGTGGACCATGGCATGATTAGAACCATATAGCCGGTCAAAAAGAAAGGTTAATTTGTAAAGACAGTTTGTCAGAAATGGTTTAATATCTATTGATTGGATTACAATTCCACCCTGCTTTAAAACACGATATATTTCCGAATAAAACAATTCCGGCTCAGAAAAATGCTCAAGAACGCATGAAAAAAAAACAACATCAATACTCTGGCTTCCAACAGGGAGGCAGTGAGCATCTGCGTTTACAAAAAAAACATTTTTAGAAGCAACTATTTGTTTGCCAGCAGCTACATTTGTATAACTCATGTCAAGTGCCAGTACTTTTTTAGCCGGGGATAAAAATTTTTCAGAAAAATAACCAGTCCCTGAGCCTACATCAATTACAGTTTTGTTCTCAACAATCGATTTGATGTTCTTGAGTGTGTAAAATTTATCGCGAACGATAGTTGTAGGAACAAGTTCTTCAGGATGTCTCATTAGCGTTCAGATTTTGAAATTTTACCGATTTTTAAAGTTACTAAGCCCATACGAAAATATTGCATGAACCGAAATAAGCTGTTAATTTCCATGAGCTTTTTGAATAAACGCAATGGATGAAAATAGTATCCTTTAATAATTTTTTCATATATCCGGGTTAACTCATTAACAGAAAAGTGTTCGTTCCATAAAGGCAACTCGAAAATCTTTGTTGGTTCTTTGACATAATCAGACCAGGTAGAGTTATCGAGAATATTTTTTCTTATACCATCTTGAAATAATTCAGAACCAGGAAAAGGAATCAGTATGCTGATTTGAATATTGTCAACAGGCATTATTTTCAATAAGTTGTTTAATGACATTATGTCTTTTCGGGTTTTATGATGCGGGAAACCGATAATGAAGTTTGCCGTTGTTTTTATATTATTTTTTTTAACCGACTTAATTGTTTGAATAGTTTGCGATAATGTAATTCTTTTTTTGATTAATCTAAGACCTCTGTCACTGAAATCCTCAACCCCAAAAATAATATGAATACACCCTGACTGTCTGCACTTTCCAAGCATCTCTTCAGAGACCTGATCAATCCTTCCCCGAAAAATCCAGTTTATTGTTAAATGACGTTTGCAAAGTTCATCGCAAAACTCGATTATTCTTTGTGGTGTTATGTTGAAGAGATCATCAACGAAAAAAAAATTATCAATGTTGTATTGTTTTGCCAGCATTTCAATTTCATCGACGATATTGGAAATGCTTCTGGATCTGAAAATTTTATCAGTGACGTCACAAAAAGTACATTTGAAAGGGCAACCTCTTGATGAACTGATAGTGCTTAAATTGCGTTTTTTAAAAAATGGATTAAAATATAATGAATTATCAATATCGTCCCGGCATGGGAATGGAATGCTGTCTAAAGAGGGCAGTTGAGAACCCGCTCTGTTTTTTGTGATATTGCCTTGTTTGTCTCTAAACCATAATGATTCAACTAAACTTAAGTCCCTGTCCCCTTCAATGGACTCAATGAGTTGTAAAAAAGGAAACTCGCCGTCACCGTCAATTAAAAAATCAATTTCATCATGAAGTAAAGTTTCTTCAGGAAATAAATTTACATGAGGGCCTCCCAGGACTATCTTGATTTCAGGGTTGACCTTCTTTATCTGTTTGCATATTGAAAGACAATCATAAAAACATAGTGTGTAAGCAGTGAGCCCGACAACACTTGGGTTAAATGTTTTAATATATGCAGACAGATCAAAGCTCTTATGGGACGAGCTCAGATCGATTAACTTGATGTTATCGCTTGGCCTGTATTTTTTTATCATTCCCTGCAAATACATTAAGCCAAGTGGAGGATAAGCAGCCGTATCACAACCTTTCATTCTGGTGAAGTTCTTTGAATAAACGGCCTGGTTTTGATTAGGTGGATATATAAGTAGAATATTCATAAAATAATGTGTGGCAGGCTATCTCCTTTTAGAGAATAAGAATTTAAGAAAGGACTTAATCATATTGACGAAACCATGAGTTCTGATAACCGAAATTATTTTATTGATTTGCATATAGGACCAAATTATTAGTATTTTTTGAAGAAAAACAAGTTGACGAGGGGAATATCCATTAACTTCCATAACTCCGGAACCATAAATGTGATATTGGTCCCAGTTCTCACTTAATAGTGTCAAGCCATGCTTGTTGTTTTTGGCCATCGTATAGAGTTCTGTCCCCGGGTAGGGTATGGCTATGCCAAGAGTTGAAATGTCAATTGTTTTAATTTGTCTGATAAAATTTGCGGTCTGAAACATGGTCTTAAGGTTGTCTCCAGGGTTTCCCATAATTGCCATGCCTTCAGTTGGGATCCCAAGTCTGGCAGCCATCTCATAGCCTTTAATTAAGTCCTCCGTTGTCTGATTTTTTTTGATTAGTTTGAGAATCTTGTTGTTCCCGCTTTCAATAGCTAATGCTAATCTTACTAATCCTGCCTTCTTCAGGTATTTTAACATTTCGTAGTCAAGAAGATTAGCTCTTGCGCCAATTGAGAATGTAAAATCTATACCGGACTGCAATATTAAATCGCATATTTTCAAGACATTATCACGATTAATATTAAAAGTTGAATCATAAAAATTTATATGTTTGATGCCGTATTTTTCATGCACATAATTCATTTCAGCAACAACATACTCTGGAGAATGAGATCTGTAGTTATTTCCGGTCAATATTTGTTCGGAACAGAAGACGCATTTAAATGGACACCCTCTGGATGCACTAATACCGGTAGAGAGGACTTTAAGGCCATTTGGCAGTGTTGTTTTACTTTTGGTAAAATCCAGCAAATCCCGTTCAGCAAATGGTAATGTGTCAATATCCTTGATAATAACGCGACCATTGTTAACAATGTTTTTTTTATCTGTGCGAAAGATAATGCCTGGCAACGAATGAAGTTTTAAATAATCACGGTTGGTAAAGGCTGACAAAAAACCAACAAAGCTCTCTTCTGCCTCACCAATAAATAAATAATCAACATTTTCATTCAGGGCTTGCTCCCGTAATGCGGTAATATGAACCCCCCCTGCTACAATTGTACAGTTAAGTTTACTTTTTATATGCTCTGAAAGTTTTAAAAAATAGTTGTAATTTAAAGTATTAACAGAAAAGCCAATCAGTTCAAAATTTCCATTTTTTATAATTTGGACATATTTTTCCGGTGTTATGTATTCCTCAGTCTGTTCATCAATTACCGTAACATCATGCCCGGTTTGCTTGGAAATAGTTGCAAGTTGAAGCAGCCCAAGAGGAGGATTTGTAGACTTTGCTTTTGCCAGGCTTATCAAAGCCTGATTTCGTGGTCCATACCAGAGATTCACAAGTAATATTTTCATCTTTTTACAGTCTCCAGAACGCCTGACAAAATCATGTTTTGGGCAACTTTAAGCTTATATAAAAACTGCTTGTAATTGCCTAATTCTCGAAGCTGTTTAAGGATATATGATGGACGAAAATAGAATTTAAGAGTACTTTTCATCCTTAATTTTTGCAGATCTTCTTTGGTTAAAAATTCTTCCCAGTTTTTGGGGGAAAACTTTTGTCCTGATACAATCATTTTCTTCCAGGGTTCATAGCTGAGAATCCCTTTTTTTACACCAAGATCGAATAATGGAGTATACGGGACAGGGTTTACAGTATTGATATTACAGAAGTCAGGATCGAGCGATATGAGGAATGAAATGTTTTTTTCGATCTCCTCTTTGCTGGTTTCAAAAGGATGGCCTATCATAAAATATGCCATTGTTTTAATGCCTGCCTGTCGGCACCATTTAAAAACCTGACGGATTTCAGACGTTGTTGTTCCCTTATGCAGTTGCTTCAGGCCTTCATCAGTTCCGGTTTCGACTCCAAAATTAATAAGGTAACAACCTGTGTCAGCCATTGCTTGAAGAGTGGAGAGATTAATGCCATGAATCCTGGCTTTGCAACACCACGAAAATTTTAAGTTACGTTTTGAAACTTCACGACAAAAGTCTAAAACTTTTTTGTTGTTTATATTGAAAGTATCTTCAGCAAAAAAGAAATCGGAAAAGCCTTGAGACAGACAGGCCTCAATTTCATCGGCAACATCAGCGCTGATGCGTGGCCTGTATGGTTCACGCCCCTGAGGACAAAAAGTGCAGGTATATGGGCATCCTCTTGAGCTTATGATGGTTGTCATTTTATTATCTTTGGTCAGAGCGTTGTGGTAATGATTTGATTTGACAAAATTTCTGTCCGGAAAAGGAAGGATGTTTATGTTATCAAGAAAATGATTTTGATTTTTAGTGTGGGAATCAACTTTGTTTATATTTTTTCTGGTGAACAGGCCATCAATATTGTTTATCTCTTTATTGTTCAACAAACAGTTTACAAGATTAAAGAATTTCAACTCCCCTTCGCCAATAATTATTGAGTCGATTTTTTGATGTGAAAGGGTTTGTCTTGCAAAATGTGTTAAATGGTGTCCACCCAAGCACACATGCGCATCCGGGTTGATTGTTTTTATTATGTCAACAACTTTCAGAGTATCGATAAAAGTGTGTGTATAGGTGGATATCCCTGCAACATCAGGATAAAAATCCAGAATAAGATTGTGCAGCTCTCGATATGGAATATCCGGAGATGCTGCATCAATGACTTTGATCTGAACGCTGCTGATATTTTTTTTAAGATATGTTGCAACATAAAGAATTCCCAATGGTTGATAGAAACCCACATCCTTAAGGCCAAATGTCCAGCCTGTCTGATAATTGAGGAAGTTAGTTTGTGGGGGGTTAATTAATAATATTTTCATTAATTATATTAAATCCACAGAGAAAAAATATTAAGATTCGGTTTGGAGTCCTCTGGACAGATGTTTCAATTTTTTAACTGCTGAACGTAAAAGCATTCTGATTGAAACATATAAAAAGCGCAGACCAATAAGAACAGAAAATTTTCCAATATCTAACACGTGTGAAACACTAAAGGACTCAGGTATGTTTATTGTGCCGCCACCGGTTAAGGCTGATTTCCGGAAACGTTTTAATGTCCTCATTCGGAAATAAAACCGCAGGTTAGCCCACATAGTGTCAAAAATTAGTCCATACAGGTCTGTGCCATTGGGAACATAAGGAAGTTTGTCTCCAAAGATATAATATTGAACACTGAAATTATGATAACCTTCACCAACATTAAGTTTGCCCTCTTCCTTGGCAATTTGATGCAATTTTGTACCGGGATAAGGTGTGGCTATATTAAAGCGGGCATTGTCAATCGGCAGGATGCCGCCAAATAAAACTTTGATGTCTCTGTCAAAGCTCTTAATAAGTCTTGCAAGTTGCAGAGCCCTGGCAAATTGAATTGTTACGCTTGAAATACAAACCATGCGCGGATTGTCTAAGTTGTTTAATTCAAATCTGAGTTGATTATTATCCAATGGTCTCAATATCTCATCAACCACTCTGACTTCAGCCTTTCCTCTATCACGCAAATAGCCTGCTACAGACCCAACCCCCATGGGTGGTTGCAGTGCCATGTTGTTTGTAATGAATCTCCTTTGAGATTTGGTGTGAAGGTCTGCGTTAATAAATAATGGCATTAGAATATCCGGGTAAAACAATCATACTAATTCAGATAATTAATGAGGTGAAACTGAAGATTGACCTGTGGCTGATAAAATTGCAATGAATAGTTAAAATAATTTTTTGCATTTTACTATTATGTCGCCTTTTAGCAGGTAATGAAAAATCCAGCTGGCCGGAGGTCGGAATCTAAAGACTCCGGAACTTTTTTTATAATCAAGAACTGCAAAATGGGCAGCGCAAAAGGTTGTAAATTCATTAACTGTAAATTCATTTATATGAGTGTGTTCCCCAATGAATTTTTGATAGAGCCACCATTGAATGGAATCCTTGATGTTTGTTCCAAGGACAATGAGACCATCCTTTTTGAGAATTCGATGAAATTCATGCATTACCGAATCTTGTTCAAGGATGTGCTCGATAACATTAAAGCATAAAATCTTATCAAATGATTCATCATGGAAGGAAATTTTGTGAAGGTCCGCTTTTATATATTCATGTGAACCATATCTGGTTTTAGCTAATTTTAACGCTGTTTCGGAAAAATCTATTCCATAACTGTCAACACTATACCCGGAGACAATGTAATTAACCAAGTGACCTGAGCCGCAACCAGCATCAAGAACAACATCTCCATCCTGAATGTTCAGGAAATCCTTGAGAAGTTTAAAGCTGGGTATAGTATCAAAACTTAAATTATGTGTTGCCTCATAAATACGATAATATTCATCATTATATTGGTTCAGGTTGAAATTATAGGGAGAGATCATTTTGAGGTTGCAATATAAGTAAAATAATTAAGACCTGAAATAAAATTTCTCTTTGCCTGATCAGGATATCTCAAGGATTGCTTGATTTTTTTTAAAACATATCCACATGACAAATGATATTTTCTGTATGCCTTTTCGCAGAAGTTCATAATTTCTTCTGAACTTAGACCTGGAAGATTTAATATGCATCTGTGATATCCTTTTTCTGTAAGCCACTCAGAAAAGTCTTTTGTTAACAGATAGTTGTTTGAGACGGCCCATTTATATGCATCTGTTCCAGGGTAAACAAACAACGGATGAAATTGTGCGCTGTCACAGTTTAACTTTTGCGCAAAATTAAATGTTTTCTCCATTGTCTCCTTAGTTTCACCAGGGAATCCCACCATAAAACAGCCATGTACTAAAATCCCAAGGCGGTCACAGTTTTTTTTAAATGACTCTGACTGGCTTAGGGTAATTCCTTTTTGCATTTTATCCAGAAGTTGCTGGCTTCCGCTTTCAAAACCAACGGCGCAGTGTTTTAAACCTGCCTGCTTCATTAATTTGAGAGTTTTAAAACAAGTTTCAACCCGCAAATTTGCGAACCATTTGATTTTGATATTATGCCTGATGATTAATTCACAAATATACTGAACACGACCCTCATTAGCAGTAAAAGTATCATCCTCGAAAACAATCTGTTTTATTTCCGGAAAATCCTTTGTGATAAACGCAAGCTCATCAATTACATTTTCAGGACTGCGAAAACGATATTTGCGACCATGAAGTGTTTGAGGGTATACGCAGAAAAAGCATCTGTTTGGGCAGCCTCGACCTGTAATCAGCATTATCATCGGATGGGAGGCCAGTGAAAAGTAATAGTTGTCAAAATTCAGGAATTTTTTATATGTCCTGCTTAAGAATGGCAAGTCGTCAAGGTTAGAAATGAACTGTCGTTCATTGGTCGTGACGACACGGCCGTTTGCCATGTAAGCAAGGCCGTCAACATTGTGCCATGCTTTGTTTGCCGATATTTTGTTTGATACTTCCTGTAAAGTTATTTCGTACTCACCGATCGCAACAGCATCGATAAACAGGTTGTTTATTAATATATCAGGATACATAACAGAGGGGTGTGTGCCTGTTAAAATTAAAACAGCATTTTTCAGTTTGTTTTTTAAAAGTTTGCAGAAAATGATGTCGTTTGAAATGCTTGGCGTAGAAGATTCTATTATAATCAGGGCAGGGTTAAAAGAATGTATTTTCTTAATACATTCCTGCTTCTCAATTTTTTCAGCAACAGCGTCAATGAATTGAAGACTGAATCCTTCTCTGTCTAACACACCCGCTGCAAAGCATAACCAGTAAGGATAATAGAGAGTTCCGCTTTTTATAACAGCCGGGCTTCGCTGTTGACGGGAAAAACGCTTTAAGTAGGGCGGATTTATAAGGGAGATTTTCATTTGTTTACAGTTTACAAATCAACACGTGATTTAAATGATGAAGCATTTAAAATTGCCGGATTATTTGTCTTGTTGATTAGTTTAAGATTGGATGCTCCGGTATATGGGTTGAAATAACCTGGAATGATCTCTTGTGAGGAGGTGCGCAAAGGATATATTTTATCCAAATTTGTGATAAGTTCTTTTCTTTCTCCTAACTGGTTTTCGATAGTCTGGATTAAATAATGAACAATAATAAACTGAAAACCGTAAAAACCAAGCATTGCAAAAAGAATTAATGTTGAGTAATGGATGGGAAGACGATTCAATTTAATTGCAGCATAAATCAGCAGATCAGCGGCAATAAGCGCGAAACCGATTTTATTGAAATTTAAATAAAATTTTCTTTGAGTAAGAAATTGTCCAAGGATGCTCAAAGTCGCAAATTTCCCAAAAATATTTTTATTAATGACATTTGCAATCACACCGGTAGTATATGAAACGAGTGCTATATTCAAAAAAAAGACACAGATTATTAACGATAGCACATCAGAATGTCTTAATAGACTATTAATTATATATTGATGAAGTGCCAGATAGCCATAAACAAATGATAAGAAAAGGGCACACAGCGATGTGAAGAAATAAAAGACAAAGGGATTGTTCAAACGAATAATGGCAAACATCGACGTAAGAAATCTAAGGCCATCCTTAACCACATTAAGTTTCGAGGGGCCTGAACGGTCTTCATAAGGGATTTGTATTTCCTTGCTGCGTACCCTGTTAAAAAGTGCCCTGGTGGTTAAAACAATAATAAAATTCAAACCATCAGGAAGCGGATAAAGCTTTTTCAAAAGGATTTCCTTATCGATGATTCGTATTCCGCTACTGGGATCTAATACTTTGATGTTCGTAAGGAGGCGAAGAATTGTTCCGTAGAATTTATTGCCAACCTTTCTAATAAACGGCATCTTGCTTATGCTTGTAAAACGATTGCCAGAAACCATTTCCAGATTTTCATTAAAATAAATTCTGAGTGGCCGAACTAAATTTTTAAGTTTAAATGTGTTATCCCCATCATAAAAGACGATGATATTGCCCCTGGCATTTGCGAAACCTGTTTTTAATGCTGCGCCGTACCCGCAGTTTTTCGGGTGTCTGATAAGTTTAAATTCACTTAAGCCGTTAATTGCTTTGGAAAGAATTTCATTTGAATTGTCAGTAGAGCCGTCATCGACGAATATAACTTCAATATTATCAATGTCTTTGATTGTATTGAGAATAACAGGCAGAGATGATTTGATTTCCGCAGCCACATTTCCAATTGCCGTTTCTTCATTAAATACCGGGATGACGATTGTAATTAGGTTAATTTGTTTTTCCATTTTTACCATCCTATGCTTGTTTTTATTTTTGAAGGAAAATATTTTATTAAGCCATATAGCTGGCCTGCGCTGTAGGATAAATGCGTAATCAGGTAAATCATGAAGATTTTGTGGAGTATGTGTAATGCATTTTTTTTTAATCCGTGGTACAGAGCATAAATAAAAACAAAAAATGTGTAGGCCAAAAGCAAAATCTCAGTATGAAATTTAAAATAAAAAGAAATTGTACTAAGCAGGTAAATCGGCAGAATTAATGGAGGAATCAGGTAAACAAAGTTAAAGTGGTCCGGATGTTTGTTTATTACCTGCATTCGGCCCATGCCATAACTAAAAACATTTTTAACCCAGTGTTTATATCCGGGTTTGAAATGATGGATAACAAATGAGTCTTTCAACATAATAATTTTATAACCCGAGGATGTCAGACGATGATTTAATTCAGGATCCTCGCAGACAAATCTGAATGCTTCATCAAAGTTGCCAAGTTTGTTAACTGCCTGCTTATCATAAAGAATATTTAAAGTTGGTATGTGTGGTACGCGAATATCATTATGAAATTGCCTTCCTTGTGTTGACCCCCTATTCCCAAGAAAAGTTTTCAAGGTTATGTTTGCAGCGTCGTAGAAGGAATGTGTTTTTTTAGGCGCAAAATTTGTACCTCCCACCGCAGCCAGTTCGGGATAATTTGTCTTGTACTTCTGATATCCTTTGGCCAAAACGGAAAGCCAGTTTTTGGGAACCTGGCAGTCAGCATCAGTGAAAGCTATAAATGGAAAAGATGCTTTGCTAATGCCTAAATTTCTACTCTTCGCGATGCTCCTGTGTTTGTTGACAAATAATTTTAAGTTATTGTGTCTTTCGGCAAATGATCTGATTATTTCCAGTGTGCCATCGTTAGAGTTGTTGTCGATAACAATTACTTCATAATTATTTTGAAGATAATTTATGGCATAGATTGAGTTAAGACACCTTTTGATATTATGTATTTCGTTATAACAAACGATAATGACGGAGATTTTCATTGAATCTATCATGCTGGTTTAAGGGATAAAAATGACTGGGGCAAAGAAAAAGCAGAGATACGTATAGGAATAAAAAAGAAAAATTTATTATAAATTCACAGTGTAGGTTTTATAAAGAAACTTAGAACTATCGATTCTTCTTTTAATGGGCTTTGCAATAATATCAGGCAATGCGATTAATACATGACTTGATGAAGGAACATTGTTTGCGGAAAAAATTGGTTTTCCAAACATCATTTTGCCTGTTTTATCCTGATCATCATCCACGAAAAAATCAATAGAGCCGTTTAACTGGCCGTAAAGCCAGGCTGCGGCAATTGATGTTCCAAAAACTCCAAAACTTTTTTCTGAAGATAGATTTTGAGCCGTACTTAAAGCTGATTTAAGCCATTCGACAGGTGAATTCAGAACAGGAACCGGATCATAATTACATGATTTGAATTGTGTAATGTTTTGGATCCCGGATTTGCGGGCAATAATAGATATCTCTTTAGGTATCCAATCTGTCCTGGCAGATAGAATCTCATAGCCTGACTGATGCAGTAAAAAAGATAGTGTTTTAAGAGTAAAGTGGAAACAATGATCGCAGATCAATAGGTCGACAGGATTTTGACTGTAATCGGGAACTTCGATCAACAAAATACCGTCGGGTATGAGTTTGTGGAAAAGATTTTTTAGAAACTCCAATGGATTGGGAATATGTTCCAGAACATGAATTAACGAGATAATATTAAAATTGCCGGTGACCTCAAGTGGCGAGCATGTATAAAATGAATCTACGTTTTCTAATGCTTCCACATTTGATTTATGCATGTCATTTTTTTCAATTCCTGACAATGACCAATTGGGGGCAAAACAACTAAAAGCACGAAGCAACGCGCCGTTGCCGCAACCTACATCTAAAAGACGCCCAGTGGTGCCAGGCTTGATTAAGTCAAACACATGTTCAAGAAATTTAAAAGAACGAGATTTCTGAGTTCCTGATTCCGGGTCAAAAACAATCTGTTCTTTCCCTCCGGACAGTCTGTATATGGAATATTCTGCATATATATTTTGTATGTGACGGTACCAGTTAGCATCGGTTCTTTTTTGAACGCATCCACACCTTTTGCAAACACCCAAAGAAAACTCATTTGGCCATGGTTTACAATCGGACGTAACATTCCGGAATTCATTAAATAATGTAACGGGTGAAACTTTTTCTTTAAAACATAACTGGCAGCAGAAAGAAAAATCGTTATGAAAAGATGCTGAGGAAGTTAGCATGTTGCTGTTTACTATTAAAAAAGAAGTTAAAGCCTGAAAAGCGCTTTATGGTTTGTGGACATAGACTAAAGGTTCTTTATTGATTGTTTTCCAGGAATTATGGATCCATTCAATAACCTGATCGAGCCCGTCAGCAAAGGATATTTTTTGGCGCCAGCCGATCATGTTATGGGCTTTGCTTGAGTCGATCACATAGGCTTTGTCCTGGCCCGGGCGTTCAGAGACATTCCTGGTGCAATTCGAGAAGTCTTTTCCAAGATGTGCACAGATTTTTTTTACAGCGTCGATTACAAGCATTCCTTTTGGGGGTGACAGATGATAGATTTCACCATTTTGACCGCACAGCATTGCGGCTAACTCTCCCTGAGAAATATCGCGGATGTGGATAAATGACTTTATTGCTTTACCACCCCCGTGAAGTTCGATTGTGTTGCCGGCCTTAAGATAAATTATACTGCGAGGAATAATTTTAAAAAGTTGCTGGTGCGCTCCATAAACATTGGTAGACCGTATCATGACAAGTGGAAAACTGTAGTTTTTTACCAGAGTAAATAGCATTAAATCACCGGATGCTTTTGATGCGGCATAGGGCGTGCTGGGGTTTAACGGAGCGTCTTCTCTTACAGTCCCTTCACAGCTTCCGTATACCTCTGGGGATGAGATGTGCACATAACGTGTAAGCCATTTTTGATCTTTGAGATAATTTCCAAGAGCTGCAACGGCAACTGAATTTGTCTGAAACCACTGCTCAGGGTGTTCCCAGCTGGGAGCAACCTCGCTCTGGGCGGCAAAATTTATAATATATTCCGGGCGTTCACGATCAAAAAGCTCAAAAAGTTCAGGTATGTTCAGGTTGAGATCAATCTGGTAAAATCTGAATCGGGTTAAATTTTTGTTGCGTTTATAAGGAAGAAACAGTTCTTTTTTTTCCGCTGAGCGGCTGATACCTATTACGCGGTAATCTGTTTGGCTCAGCAGCAGGTCGATAAAATCGCTGCCTGAAAAAGAATTACTTCCAATGACAAGAACTTTTTGCATGGTTTGGACGGAAAAAATGTCAGTTGCTCATATCAATAAGGCATCTGCCGGCTATTTTGCCGGATTGCATTCTTGAAAGTGCTGTATTTATTTCTGAAAGAGTAAAGCAATCAGTAATAAGTTCTTTAAATGTAAACCTGCCGACATCGTGAAGACGTATATACCGCGGTATGTCAATGGCTGGCTGGGCCTCCCCGCCGTGCGATCCGGTTAAAACTTTCTTAAAGTGCAGGGCCAGGGTAGAAAGACAGGCCCTGCTGTCTGCAGGTGGCACTCCGACAAGCACGGTTCTGCCGCATGGGTGGGTAAGGCGGCAGGCCAACTCTATAATTTCAGGATTGCCTGTGTTTTCAACTATAACATCAGCGCCTTTGCTGCCGGCTATTTCAAAAACTGTATGTGATGGATCAGATGCAGAAGAATTAATTGTATGGGTTGCCCCGCACTTTCTGGCAAGAGCCAACTTGTTATCGTAGAGGTCTATGGCAATAATCGGATAGGCTGAAACAAGGGAAGCAGCTTGAATAACGTTAAGACCAACCCCACCTGCACCAAAAACAACTATTGACTGGCCGATTTTGAGCTTGGCGTTGTTGTTTATAATCCCGAAACCGGTTGTGACAGCGCAGCCCAGCAGCGGCGCAATTTTCAGGTCGAAATTAGCTGGAATGGGTGTTAGACGATTTTCAGAAACAACGGCATATTCATTAAAGGTTGTAACCCAACCTGCATTCAAAGGCCGGCCATTCCAGCAGTAGACCGGAGGATCAGCCTGCAGGCCATCACCTTCTTTCCAGTGCATGACAACGTGGTCGCCGGGTTTGACGATTTTAACACCCTCACCGGTATCAATCACTATCCCTGACCCCTCGTGGCCTAAAAGGTGAGGAAGATATTTGTCATTTCCCTTGATACCGTCAATTTCACCAATTTGTGAGCCACAAATGCTTGTGTAACAAACTCTGACAAGTACCTGGCCAAAAAAGAGACTGTCAGGCAAGTCTACCTGGTCGACAACAAGAGGTCTTAGCTGTTCGCTCAGGATTGCTGCTTGCATGGATTGGGGCCAATTTGCCATTTAGCAATTAAAATCCCTTATTCAAAATAGATAAAAGAGTAGTCACCGGCGTAGCCGCAACTTTCAAACCACCACAGCCACTCTTGAGGTGTAAAGAAAGTCTCACAGGTCAGCTGCCAATAAAGAAGGTTGACTTTTTCATCCTCGTTGCGGTAGGACTCAACGCATATATACTTATCTTTTCTGCCAACCCGTTCTATTTCCTTAAGTGCTGCGGCAAGTTCAAAACAGTAGAGGTTGTGAAGTGTATTTATGGAAAAAATTAAATCAAAGCTGCTTTCCTCAAAAGGCAGGCTCTTTGCGTGAGCAACCTGCAGAAAAGGTTTAACTTCATTGCGTGCGTTTTTGATCGCATATCCGGAAATGTCAATGCCCCTTACTTCCAGGCCAGGAACTACCTGAATAAGGTCATAGAGAAGGAATGCTTTCCCGCAGCCTACATCAAGTACATGGTCGCCGCTCTTCAGATTGTAATGGATGGCCATTTTTTCAGCTACGGTTCTCCAGCGGCCATCATAGCTATATCCTCCATAACCGGTTTTACGGTCACCGTCCCAGTAATCATAGTCGAACTGTTTGGCAATCGCAGCTGCTTTGGCCTTGGGGTATTCGTTAACGCGTGCCAGATAATCTCTTTTAGTGCTTTTGTGAACCGATGAAAGAAAATCAATGTATGCCATTTAAAGACTCCCGCATGTAAAAACTGTTAAAGTATTTCTGCGCTTTTTTAAGCTGATTTGATTTTCTTTCTTTATCATCGCCATTGGCAAAGGCGCGGCGGGCCCCGCCGACAGGCAAAAACTCATTTAAAATGATACAGCACCACTTAATTTGGTAGGCAGGCAGCAGCAGGGCAGTTCTATGGAGATGAACTTCAGGATTTGCAAGACCGGTAAATGCCTGTTGGGCGAAAAGGTTAAAATGTGACAGAGGAGCAGGAATTTTAGGCTGACAGAAAAAATCACATACCATCTTCGCAACATCATCCCAGCCAGAGTACTCA
This sequence comes from Deltaproteobacteria bacterium, assembly GCA_024276465.1. Classification (GTDB taxonomy): domain Bacteria; phylum Desulfobacterota; class WTBG01; order CAIYCZ01; family CAIRTM01; genus JAJRXD01. The sequence goes on along the minus strand of JAJRXD010000035.1, from coordinate 56,782 downwards.
AAATCAAGAAAAGTTAGTGTACGGTTGTATTGCTGAATGGTGTTATGAAAGCCAAAGTCAGAGGGTGAAAGGCATTTTTCATCAATGGGAATCTGCTGAGCAGGATCGATATTAATTTTTTGAGCTCCGTCCAGTACATTTATTTTGACGCGGTTCCAAGCAGGAATAAGCCGGGTTTTTATAAAATCTGCAGCCAGAAGATCAACCGCGGTTTTTTTAGAAATTCTTAAAAGACGTTCGACACGACCTGAAATACATTGCAGGTGCTCATTTAAACTGTAGCAAGCTTCGGCAGCATCAGGAAGTTGTCTGGCCATAAGGTTTGTTTTGTGGTGGTTTATTTCCTTGAAAAAAGAAATTGCCTGAAGCACGAAATCGAGTGTTGCTTTGCTTACTTTAGTTCCAGGGACAAATTCGAAGAGAGATGCGCTCATTTTGTTGTCAGTAGCAATGGGTTGGGGAATGCAGCGAATGCCGCAGTTCCAGAGAAAACTGGAAAAAAAATATTCTGCAGAGCATCTGTCATGATTGTTCTGGCTATGAACAAAATAATGTTTTAAAATAAAATTATTATTATGGCTGCTGATATGATAAATTCTATTATTTGCACCACCGCTTAGAAGTTCAAGACTGAAATTGTTCAAACTTCTTTCATTTTGCAACAGTTTGCATACGATAGAACTGATAGCCTGTTTATGCTCAGCCTGTGACAGCATGCCCTGTAATAATCTCCTTTATCTCTTCCCATGATACTGCCCGGTGATAGGTGTTGCAACTGGGGTGGACCCGGTGAGGGTCAAAGAGAATACGTCTGGTTTTTGTTGGGAAACCATTTTCAGACAGGAATTCAGATAAATCATCGATAAAAAAATCACATTCAAGACTGCAAATTCGTTTAAGCTTATTTTCTTTTGTTGATTCAAAAAAGATATTTTGTGCATAATCGATGCTATTTTTTAAAGGGAAAAGACCTGATCCTGCAATCCATTTGTGGGCAAAGCTTCTAAGGTTGTGACGCGGGCCGCGGTATGGGTATAGCGTTTTATGGCTTATAATTTTTATTTGTACGTGTATGCTGCGGCAGAATTTGAAAAAATCAGCTACGCCTGGAAAAGCTGTAGCAGAGGCAATGCCAGGACCATACAGGTAGCCCTGCAATTCTGTCCATGTGTTTTCGAGTCCGGAGGAGCAGAGATAATCACGAATAGATCCTTTGCTGGCACACAGATGCTCTGGAATAAGTTTACGCTCAAGGGCTGTTGTGCGTAATACCTCATCATAACAGACTATGGTGTTGTCAAAATCAATTCCGATAATCATGAAATTGTTTCGGTATTAATAACTGTTCAGGCTGATTGTGCAAGAGTGCTTTGAAAAAGGCTGAAGCAATTTTCCATAGAAGTAAAAGTAAAAGCTGTTTTGCGGATGAATTTTTCAGGACACATGGAAGTGTCTTTTGAGCGGTTATCTTCAAAGTTAAAATCAGAGGTTTTGCACTCTGATATTTTCGGGGACACAAGTTTCAGGTGTGCAATAAATTCTTCAAGCAGCTCGCTAAGGGTGTATTTGTGCGGCTGACACAAATGATATATTCCGGAAGCATTTTTTTTTAAAAGTTTATGGATGCCCTGCACGACATCATCAATTAATGTAGGACAAAAATGCTGGTCAGATGCACACCGAATAATTTTACCTGTTAAGATTGCGTTAAACCACTGTGATAAAAGGGAATTATCTGCAGGTGTGGTGCTGAATATTTTGCTCAGACGTATGATTAGAGAATCAGGATGATGAGCAAGCATTATTTTTTCGACTTCGGCTTTCTGGCGACCGTAAACAGTGACAGGGTCAGGTGTGTCACTTTCATTATAGTTTCCACGATGACCGCTGAAAACATAATCAGTTGAAAGGAAAACCGGTTTCATTCCGCAACAGACCATGTTATCAATCAGCCTGAGTGTAGCTCCAACGTTGGTTTTATATGAATCCAATGGATTTTTTTTACATGAATCAATACTGCCGTATGTGCTGCATATAATTCCGTATTTGACCATTCTGGAAGTAAGTGGCAATGATGTTATGAGATCACGACACAATGAAAAATTAAGCAAATTATTTTTCTTGTTTTTGTGATATGTGCCAAAAACATTCCAATGGTTTTCTTGTAGCAAATTAAACATACGGCTTCCAACAAGTCCGCTGGCACCAATGATTAAAGCACTTTTTTCGGGGATAGAAAAATCATCAGAAATGATGTTTAATATCATTGGAAAACACCACAGTTTACTTAATGAATATTTGATGAGCAATTATTGTACAGCATTTTGAAGATCGTCACCAGAGCCCAAGCAATTTCGGTAATTTTTGATGACTTGCTGTACGATTTCTGACTTAGTAATTCCAAAATAATCACGGACATGATTTTGATCCCCAGCTCCCTTATAAAAAACATCCGGCAAAGCAAACCGGTAAAAGCGTGAATGCTGTGGTGGCATCTCAGACAGCCATTCTGCCACGCTACCTCCCAAGCCCCCTATTCTGCTGTGTTCCTCTAATGTAACTACAAGCTGAAAGCTGGAAAAAACATCAGACAGCAGCGTTTCATCCAGGGGCTTTATAGTGTGAAAGCTGACAAGCTGGGTGGAGATACCCAGCCTTGTCAGGTTTTCAGCCGCATTAGCTGCAAGGGGAAGAAGGTTCCCTGTGCTAAGCAGGCAAATGTTTCTACCCCGTTTTATGATAAGGCTCTTTCCTATCTCAATTACCGGTACGATCTTGTGGATTAGAGGCTCATCTTTTTTGCCAAGGCGAAGGTATACAGGCCCATTATGGTTCAGGGCTGCTCTTAAGGCACCCCGTACTTCCATGGCATCGCCTGGACACACAATAGATATATTGGGAATTACACGTAGCATCGCAATATCATCGCAAGACTGGTGTGTTGTGCCCAACCCAGCATACGATAAACCGGCTCCGGTCCCAATTATAACTACCGGAAGATTATGGTAGCAGATGTCAATTTTTATCTGTTCAAGACATCGAATAGTAATGAAAGGGGCAATGCTGTAAGTAACAGGCTTTAGTCCGGCAAGGGCCATTCCAGCAGCTATTCCAGTCATGTTTGACTCAGCTACACCGCAGTTGTAAAACCTTTCAGGAAAAAGAACTTTGTACTTATCAAAAAGATGATTTCCCATGTCGCCTGAAAGGAGGACGATCTTAAGGTTATTAGATGCAAGTTTTGTAAGTTCGCCTGCAAAAGCATTTCTCATTGTGCGTCAAGCTCCTGGTGGGCCAGCATTACTTCCTCAGCAGTTGGAATGCGGTAGTGCCAGTTGTTGTCATCTTCCATAAAAGATACCCCCCTGCCCTTGATGGTGTTAGCGATAATGGCATATGGAGCATCTTTTGAGTTCAGTGCGGCCCGAAGGGCTTCAGCTATCTCTTCGATGTTATGACCGTCTACCTCCCTTGCATTCCAGCCGAAAGCTGACCATTTCTGTTTAAGCGGACTTAAGGCCATAATTTCATCGCTTCGGCCAGTGGCTTGCCATTTGTTGTAATCGATTATTGCAACCAGATTTTCGGTGTGCTGGGCTGCAGCAAACATTGCAGCCTCCCAGACTGAGCCCTCATTACACTCTCCATCGCTTAACAGAACTAAAACTTTAAAATCATACAGCTGAATCCGGCCAGCTAATGTCATTCCGAGGCCAATCGACAGACCGTGACCAAGAGAGCCTGTAGCTGCTTCAAGGCCTGGAATACTGCCTGGGATAGGATGCTCGGCCAATAGACTTCCAGGTTGTCCACAGTCGTTGAGAAGCATAGGAGAAAAAAGTCCTTTTTGGGCAAGAGTTACATAGAGTGCTAAAGCAGCATGTCCTTTGCTGAGGATGAATCTGTCGCGTTCAGGGTGTAAAACGTTTTTTCTGTTAATGTTCAAAGCGTTAAAATAGACGCACGCAAGTATATCTACACATGAGAGTGAAGAACCAAGATGTGCAATTCTGGCACTGTGTGAGAGTGATACAGTCTGCTTTCTTATATTACGGGCAATTATTTTTATTTTGTCTTTATGCATGAACTGCCTGGCTTAAATAAAATTTACATGTGCAGGGGGATTTTTAAGTTGCCAGAGATAGAGGTTGATTTGGTCCAGACGGCAGGATAGACGGCACTTGTCATTATTTTCGCTGGCTAATTTCTGCATTACTTTCAATTTTCTGCTGCTTCCCCAAACCTCTTTAAATGACATATCAATAATATTGCCGTATGAATATTCAATGTTATTAATAAATGTGTGACAGGGATAAATGTTTCCGTCAGCCTCGATGCAGGCAAAAAATGGTAGCCCCAGACAGTGGGGATAAGACTTGGAATTTGCATTAATTGAATTAATTGCCTTGTTCCGGACTATAACCTCAAAATTTTCAGTACTATGAGAATTAATATCAGCAAACCAAGTTTTATCTATCATTGGATGCGGGTCTTCAAGTTTTGTGTTTATGCAGTTAGGGTGTCTTGAATAAGGTTTCAGGCTGAAATAGTCAACACCTGTTTTTTTTAAGCGAGAGGCAAGGTCAGGAATTTCAGCCACATTTTCGCCCAGAATCAGACATTGGACTCCAATTGTTAAGGGCAGATGATACTCGTTTTTTAAGCTGACTGCATCGCTCAGATTTTGCAGGACAATTTCGAAATTATCCCCTGTGCAGCCATGAATTTTAGCATAATTCTCAGGTGATCCAGCATTAAGGCTTATCCTGAGCCAGGCAAGGTGTTGAAGCAGTTTTTGTGACATCTGAGCTGTGAGAAGTGATCCGTTAGTTGTTATAGAAACATCGATACCAACCTTTCTAGCGTAGGCAACAAGGTCACAAATATCAGGATGTAACAGTGGCTCTCCGGCCCCGGCGAACATGGAGCTCTTTACGCCACAATCTGCCATTTCGCAAAGGGCTTTTCTAAGCCTGCCAGTGTCAACAAATTTACCATTATAGCCTGTGTAGTCCAGAGCACAGAATGAGCACCTGTAGTTACATCTGTTAGCAGGTCCGATTTCAACATATAGTGGGTAAATGTTACTGCCATCGAGCCAGGCTGTTATACGCTCAGGGTGATACATTAGCTTATGGCTGTCAATATAATTAAGATGCTTATCCAATTTTGTCAATCTGCTTGAAATTTTTTGTTAAATTTATCAGAAACTTTGCAAAGATATAAAAGATCGTTGCTTTTCGGCCTGGCAATTTCTTCGGTAAACCTGTCCAGCCAGTAATGAAGGATTGCAGCATGACAGGTTTCTGCCAGGCCATAGGTTTGAGCCGCGATATAAAAGTTAAGGCCACCCATTGTTCGAATAGTATTATTTGCCTGCATTGCAGAGAGAGTTACGGTTATTCCGCCCAGCTTGTCTGCTGTCTCGATTGCACGTACAATGTTAGGGGAGTTGCCGGAAGAGCTGATAGCAACAAGCATATCACCTTCCTGCATGTGCCAGGTCAGAGGCTCGGCAAAGACTTCACAATAGGATATATCGTTTGCAAGTGCGGTCAGCAAAGAAGCATCTGCAAAGTTTCTAGTTCGGATGCGGCAGTTTTTTGAAATGTCAATGGAAAAATGGCTTGCTATTGAAGCGCTTGCTCCGTTGCCGATGAAAAAAATACATCTGTCAGTGTAGCTGATCCTCTTTGTCCATTCATTCCAAAGATTAAAGCCGGATTTGCAGCCGATTTCTTTCCTGGAGGAATCCATTGCCGATATATTGCAGAGCAGGTTCTTTAGTTTGAATATATTTTGATTCCAAGTGATCATAAATAGACTTATGTTTATTTAAATTGCAGGAATAATCAGTCTGAATTTAATAAGCTCCATAAAGCCGGGATGCTTTTATTGTGTGGCGCCTGGAGATAAAAGCTTCTGCCACCTTCTGCCACTGTCCTTACCAGCATTGTTTTCCATGGCCGGAAGTAATATTCAGGATTATCCCGGGAAGGTTCTTTCCGGTAATTATCAGGCAGAGAGCGAAGGTCGCAGACTAGTGATGTGAAATTAGATATCGGATGCCCCTGGCGGACTTTAACATTTCGTATCATAGACAGAGCCTTCAGAAATATTTCGGGTGCCATGACTGAGCTGCCAAAGTTCATTACAACACCTCCTTCGAGTCCTTCCAGAATTTTTGCAAATCTAAGAAAATCGGTATAGCTGGTAGCCCCGTATGAAGCACCGTCACAGTTAGGCATAGTATGGACTATATCATAGCCGATACCGACATGAACTGTCATTGGAATCCCCATACGGTATCCAGCAGCAAATACACTGAGATCCTTATAGGTAAAAGGACCCTCAAAAATAGCCTTTCCAATCGATTCTCCGAGACCCAGGCCGGATCTTGCTGCCTCACGGACAATGTCATTAATGTGCCCTGTTTCTTTCCAAAGACCGAATTTCCCACTCTTGATGTAGTAAGCGACCTTTTCTGTAGTTCCACCCACAAGAGCCAGTTCGTAGTCATGTATAGTACATGCTCCGTTCGTGGCTATGCAGGTAATATAGCCGTTCTCAATCATATTGATAAGGTATCTCTGTACACCGGATCTTAGAACGTGTGCACCCATCATAAGGGTAACTTCAGCTCCGTTATCCCTTGCTGCAATAATATTTTCTGCAACCTTTTTAAGTTTAGGGTAATTGTTCTCGACAAAAAGAAGCGGCATTGTATCGGATGCTTTTAGTTCGTTCTTTCGCTGGCACAGTGGAGCAACCCGGAGCTTTTTTCTGTCGAATTCAGGATAATTCGAAGAGACTGCCATAAACTAATTTCTAATTTCAGAGATTATCTATTTTGCTAACGAGGTTATGTATTTTTTTACGCTTAACTTATCGATTGATTTTTTGTTTCCCGGAATTTCAACGGCCAGAGCACCAACAACATTACCGATAAATCCTATTGCCTCATTAGGAACCCCGAGAGCAGCTGCCAGACTGGTTACAGAGAAAAAGGCGTCACCCGCACCTACACGGTCAACTATTTTTCTGGCAAAAGCCGGAACTTCAATATAGCTCATCTCCCCATCTGTGATTGTGCAGCCTTTTCGTCCTCTTGTTACTGCAAATCGCGAACATTTTAACGATTTTGCGATTGAACTCATAAGAGGTTTAAGGCTTCCGTTTCTGGTGCGACTCTCTAATCGAATCTCATGCTCGGCAATGCAGGCATAATCAGCCCTTGGATAGCGAGAAATGGTGTTAAAACCACGATTACCCGCGTTGGCTTGAGTATTGACAGAAAGAAAACGGGAGTAGTCAGACAGGGTGCGAATCATGTTTGGTGAAATCATTCCGTGGCCGAAATCTGCGCTGATCACAATATCATAACTTTTCAGATCTTCCTGTATAATAGAACAGAGGTGGGTATCTTGATCGTCCGGCAAGTGTGAATCGTCCATGACGTAAACTTCAAAAAGTTTATTGAATGTATATCCGTCAATAAAACGACGCTTGATCAGAGTATGGGTGTTTTTTTTGAATATAAAATAAGGTGTAATTGATTGGTTCAATTGTGAACGGATAAAGTGTTCGAAGCTGTTATTTTCACCCAGAACTGTTATCAGTTTTACGCTGTTGGCGAAGTTTGAGACATGGTTGGCTATTGCCAGCACTCCACCCGCGAAAATGTCATGGGATTGGTAGTGCATAGCAAGAGCAGGATCTTTAGAGGATTTGCCAATTGTTTCGCAATATTGATATTCATCTATAATTGTATCGCCGATTATCAGAACATTCATTGTAGCCATTTTATCAAGGATGTCTATCAGTTCATCAAGATGGAATCGTTCACGAAATACTTTCATATATTTATCAATATCTTCTGGCAGATTTGAAAGATGCCGGTTGATCAGGTTTGTGGAACTGAAAACGATATCTTCAGTAAAAGCTATTTTGGTCCCAATTTCACGAGCGGCTTTTTCCTCAAGACCTATTTTGCCTGTCATGTCCGACAATCTGTTTTTAAACTCGGCACCTTTAACATAAAAGTCAGGACGTATGGTACGAAGAGTTGTTTCTGCAGTGGGCCATTTATTTATAGCAACATAGTCAACGCAGTTGAGAGAGGCAATCGTTTCAGCACGCAGATTTTCATTAAAAGCCGGGCGGTATAGTCCCTTGTCGACAAAACGATCAGGTGTGATTGTTACCACCAGAACATCCCCCATTTGACTTGCCTGTTCTAAATGGCGGATGTGACCTATGTGAAGCAAGTCAAAAACGCCATGGCAGTGAACAATAGTCTGATTCTGTTCTTTTAATGGATTGATTATTGCCGGAAGAGAATCAATAAGAAAAAGTTTGTTTAACCGGGGATTCACTATTCAGATTTTTTGAAAAAAATAAATTCATATTAATTTTTGAACAGCCTGTAAAAAAGCTTTTTCAAAAACCAGTTAGGCTGATAATACATACCAGTTTTTATTGGAATCGCTTGCAAAAAGGTAATTTTTGTTATCGATTTTTGAAGAAATCACCATATGAAGCTGTGAACATTCCGGAATTAAATCGTTAAGATCCATCTTTGCAAAAATCAGATTACCATTAAGATTAAATTTCAAAATTGATTTGCCATTATAAGTGATGAGAATAAGATTTCCGTCAACATGGGCAAATGAATACATCATTGGTGTTTCATTAATCGGGAGTTGTTTAAACTGGTCTGAAGTGCTGTCATAAGAATATATTCTTCCGCTTATGACGCAACTGACAAAAAGGTCTTTTTCAGTAGCTTTTAAGTCGTTCAAGAGTTCAGCACTGTTTATAGAATAGTATTTTGTATTATTGCCATCAAATGAAATCAGAGATCTTTTTAAATTGCCTTTATCAGTTAAAAGCAGGAAGAGATTGTTTTTGAAAAAAGTGCCAAAACGGGGATGGAGAATATCAGAACCCTTTGGAACTATATTTGTTACTGGTAGTTTTTCCAATAGTTTTCCTTCGGGATTGATTATTTTAAGAATGGAATTTCCCCAGTCACAAATCCAGATATTATTATTGCTGTCTTCAAACATACCTGATGGTTCTTTAAAATCATGAGAAATGTTGCCGCAATAATGGCCATTGATTTTGAATTTATGAATTAAATTACATTTCGGATCACTGATTAAAATCTCCCCGGTTTTTTTGGAGTAAAGCAAATGCGTTGGGAACCTGATATTTTTGTTTTTAACTGTTAATAAATGGCAAAAACGGTACGTTTGACTCAGTTTGGTGATTTCTGCAGAGATGGGTGCTATATCTGGTTTTCTCCTGTTGTTACATTCTTTAGAGAGTTGTCTTTTTAAAGAAGATAGTCTCGAATGCACATGTTTATTGTTTGGGTCAATCCTTAATATGTTTTTGAAACTGGAAAAGGCGTTTTCAAAATCAGCCTGGTCAAGGAAATAATCCCCTCTGGCCTGGTTGATGGGTAACAGGTTTTGAAAAATTTCGAAGAAAATAAAACGGGCTGTTTTTTCAAGAGCCTTGTCTATACTTTTTTTAATTAAGTTATTATAACGATCATATCTGAAGTTGTTTAAACAACTTTGATTTAATATTTCTGACGTGATCCTCAGGTTTTCATGCTTTTCCTGAATTTTTGAATTTAGTTCATATATTCTTTCAAACTGTTGTGCTGTGTTTTTTTCTGATGGATCAATACTGAATTTATATTCAGAAGAGTGCTTTTTGATTAAGCTTGAAGTTAACCTGTTTAATTCTCTTTTATATTGCTTGAGCATAACGATATGACTTAATCAGGGCCTTATATTTTAGAAGATCAAAAGAAGAATTTATTAACAACGAATTGCCTGATTTTAATATAAAACTCCTGGCGTTACCTTTTAATATTTCTTGATCAAAATTTTCGAAATAAACCGGATTTGCAATAAAAAGAGTTCCATCAGGTTCAAATACAGGACTAAAATCCTGTCTTCCTACAATACTGTTGCCTGTTGCAGTGTTCTGTATTTTGCTGGAAAAATTATTGGAGGTCCACAGACTTCCATTGTGGGGAAAGGGTTCTTTCAAGTCATATGAATCATCTTCTGCTATTACATAAAGAGTATAAATAAAGCCGACTGTTTTGTCATTTATTGTCAATAAAGGGATATTAATAATATGTTCTGACTCTGTTTCAAACTCTGTTAAATCTGATTCAAATGAATTATGTCTTGTAACCGGTAATAATCTTACAAGAAAAGTTCCCTCAGATAATTGGTGGGTGTTGATTTTAAGAAAATATTGTCCGGAGTTATTATTACTGCAAATTAGTGGTGTTTGAATTTGTTCATAGCCCGGATTACATAATCCAGCAACTGTCTCTAAATGATCATTAACAATTGTTTTATTGCTGAAAAAATTAATTATTTCTGAAGCAAACAACAGTCTTGCAGACAAAGCGCTGTCATATATCCATAATGTCAGCTTTTTTTGATTATCTGCTTGCGGTATCTCTTTGACTGGAGAATAGCAGGTTTTTTGGGGAGAGCAGTACCTGTAAAAAACTGATGTGGGACAGTTTTTGTTGATGCCCCTGGTATGCCAATCGAAATAAAAAGGTTTTGATAATTTTTGATAATCATTAAGATCAATTCCGACTGGGTGTTCCTTTATAGTTGAATTAAGTATATATTTAGTTTGTTCGGGATTTTCCAGTAAATGTATAAAACCTGCATCCAGTATGTTCAAATATGAGTAGCATTGACATGGATGGTCTTCGACTGCTTTGACACTTATCAAACAACTGTTAGTGTTGAGATCTGAGTTTTGAATTGCCTGATTAAGGATGGATGTTGTCAGTAGAAGATTCCGATGGTTAATAATTAAAAGATTGTCATCAGGAATTCTTTTACTCTTGAGTAAATATTGAACAGATATATTAGTTCCAGAGGGAAGCAGGGATGATTTTTCGGGTACATGATTGGCAATTAATTTATATGTTTCTATTCCCAGAGATGCAGTGAATTCAAAAATATCATTATGGTTGGTGCATATAATTAATTTTGTTATTTTTGTTGATTTTTGTACGGAATTCAAAAAAATCCGGAGAAGCAATCTGTTGTTTTTTTCTAACCAGAATTGTTCTGTGTCTTTTAAAAAAATTGGACAAATCGCAAGCATTAACAGTCTTATTATCAATGGATTAATGGATTTCTAACCCGGATTTTGCAGTAGGGTTCGTAGCAAATTCTGGGTTTAAACTCTAAAGCACTTCAAAATAAGGTTTTTTTTTAAGCTGTTGTGGCTTTTGTCATCTGATTTTTATCTGAATCTGTTACTTTTGAGATGTTTTCAATGGGAAAATACCCATTTGTAAGAATTTCTTCCGCCAGATGAAAATCTGTCAGTGTGTCTATATCAATTAAGCAGGCAGGATCATTTATGACATGGTTGTATGGAGGCTTTTTGCCTGCTGAATTATAGCCAACGTATAATCCATACTGACGGAAATATGATCGATTGTGTGAGGCACCTAAATGGGGTGATGGAATTAATGGCGAAAGTCTGTTGCAATCATCATTAGTATAAAGAGATAGATTGTTGTAGCATATTTTTTTTACAGTTCTTACTGTAATATGCCCCAAAATATTTTTTTTAATTAACGAGTCAACTAAGCTTAATGTTCGAAAAGGATGGGTCGGATAAAGTGTTATGTATATGTCCGGTCGATAACCAGTTCCACTTAATTTATTTAATGTAAATTTCATTACATCATGTAAGCCTGATCTGTCCTGTGCTATTGCCACAGGTCTCAAGAAAGGAACCTCCGCACCAAAATGCTTAGCAATTTCTTCAATTTCCTTATCTTCCGTTGATACGATGATCCGATTAATCAACCTGGATTTCAGGGCTAACTCAATTGAATAAGCGATCAATGGTTTGCCGCAGAGCATTTTGATATTTTTACGCGGAAGTCCTTTGGAGCCACCCCTCGCAGGGATAATAGCAAGAACCTCCTTTTTTTTGCTTTTGATGGGACTGCATATGGTTGGGGAGAATTGCAGCTGATAATTCAATTTGGTATTCATCAGGTTTACTGTTTCATTTTTGATAAAAGTTAATTAATTGCATAACAACTGCTTCCTCGTTCCAACATGTTTCCATGAAACAGCGCGCTTTGGATGATTTTTCAATGCGCAGGTCCCTGTTTTCTACAAGTTCAACTATGGTAGCTATCAGGTCTTCACGATTCGTGATTACCCATGGCAGGTTTTTACATCGACAAAATTCAGCAATGTTGCGTTGATTCCACTCATCCAGCCCCGCAATAACACAGAGTCCCTGGCTCAGGCCTTCCAGGCTGCTCACTCCAAAATATCCCTGAAGGTGATCAAAAAGCAGATGACAGTTTCTTTTTCTTCTCAGACACTCTTTATGCTCAGTGTTTTCAATCAGTTCAAGTTCAACCGGAAGTCCGGAATCTTTAGATCTGTTTACACTGTTGATAAGATCAGCAGTGTTTTTAAGGTCTTTTCGTGTTGGTGAATGGGCAATCCTGACCGATCCGTTTGATTTGCCCTTTAGAGGCATGTAAAGAGGGTTGTTAACAGGTACGAGGTTTGGCTGCCATTTTGCGCCTGGTAGAAGGTGCAGCAGGTCAGGGGTGCTGACTAAAAGTTTTTGACGTCCAAGGCTCTTATATTTGCTGTGATATTTTCCAGGGCTGGACCTGAAATCAGGATGTCCGTGATGGTGATGGACAATAGCTTTTCCTTTAACAAAGTCTTTAACACACAGTGGCCCAAGTTTAATGTTTTCGTCTGCTAAAATGTGAAAGTGTATAATGTCGGCAGATTTCAGAAGTTCAGAAATTAGCTCAAAACCGTCATCTCTCAGGTCTGGAATGTGCAGGTCTTTTTCAAAATTGAAATTATAGACGGTCCTGGTCGTAATGAGGCGGCAGCTGTGTTGTGTGTGCTCGTTGATTGCTTTTGTGAAGTTAATGGCCACACCGGCAGGGTCATTTTCAGCTATCATGACTATTTTCATTGGGCGCACTCCGTCCCTTTGGGGGGCAAAACGGATAAAAGCAAGACTTGTTATGTTTGTTGAATTTGTTTTAAAGGTTAACAAATGCAACCAATAGAACTGATAAAACCTGTTGAACCATTTACCAGATTTTTATATTGCCTCAACCATGTCTGCTTCGATATCAACTGCAATTGCCTGTGAAATTGTTGTTACGTTAAGAACCAGGCGGTAACTGCTTTTTTTTCGTAAAACAATTCCTTCCAGGCCTTTCATGGGACCGTACTTAACTGAAACCCTCTGGCCTTCGGCTAAAAAGTCATAAGGATATACAGGCATATTAATTGAAAGAACCTGCCGGGTCCTTGTGAGTTCTTTAAGCAGCAGATCCTGGTTTTTGACCTCAATTACACGTGCAATCTGGTTAGAACTGTAAACACTGTAACGATCATCCCTGTTTCCTTTAAAAAAAAGATAGCCCGGGAAAAGCGGCAGAAAGGAAAAACGTTCTCTCCGATTGCTTGGCTGCCTTTTTTTTACAAGCGGAAGATAATATCCAACGCCTTTTGATGCCAGGAAACTGGCAAGTGTTTTTTCTCTGCGGCTTTTCGTATGTGCAACCCACCAGCATTCACCATTACAGCCACTGTTTAATATATCTTCAGGATAGAGCGGGTCAGGGTTTTTTTCAAATGATAGTGCCATTACCGTTCCCATTTTTCTGTTTTCTTCTCAGCTTTGACAACACAACTTTCTCAGAGTCATAAACTTTTTTTACCCCGTCTCCGAGAGCCTTTTCAATTTCACGAATATCACGTACAAGTCTCTGTAAATCAGAAGGTTCAAGAGATGCCGAGTGGTCACTTCCCCACATGGTCCTGTCAAGAGTTATGTGCCGTTCAACAAAACAGGCTCCCAGAGTAACTGCAGCACAGGTGGGAATTGTTCCCAGCTCATGGCCGGAGTATCCGATGGGACAGCCAAATTCATCGTGCAATGTCTTGATCATGCGCAGGTTAAGCTCGTTTGTTTCGCAGGCATAGCTGCTGGTACAATGGGCAATAAGAAGGCGGTCCATGTCCAGGAGAGAAACAGCATGATATATTTCCTCCATTGAAGACATGCCGGTAGAAAGAATCATGGGCCGTCCCTTTTTATTTATGTACTTTAGCAGTTTGTCGTCTGTTAAAGATGCTGAACAGATTTTATAGCAAACAGGTGAAAACTGTTCCATGAACTCCACTGCTGATTCGTCCCAGCAGGAAGCAAACCAGGGGATATTGAGCTTTTTGCAGTAGCGGTCTATTTCTTCATATTCCTCTTTTTTAAACTCAAGGCGCCTGCGATATTCCATATATGTCATGTCACCCCAGGGTGTTTTGCGGATCACGTCACGCTGCTGGTCAGGAACACACAGCTCTGGTGTTCGCTTCTGAAACTTGATGGCATCACACCCAGCCATAACAGCGATATCAATTAATTTTTTAGATATCTCAATGTCACCGTTGTGGTTTATTCCGATTTCAGCGATTATAAAGGTCGGATAATCAGCCCCTATCTTTTTGCCATTTATCGAAAACTGCCTGGAATTAAAATTTCGATTGCCCGAAGCTGAAAAAGAAAAAGAGAGGTTTTTTTTCAGGTTCAACATATTTATAAATCCGATAATTTCTTAATTATTATTTTCTCTCCCGCGATCTCTCTGATTTGTCTGTAAATTTCTTTTTGTTTCCCGAATGATGTAATCAGAACAGCATCAGCACTGATTCCTTCCAGCTTTTCAGGCTTCTGAATAGTAAAGCCGTTAAAAGGTTTGCCCTGTTTTGCTGTATCGCTGTCAAGCACAGCTATTGCTTTCAGGGGTGTTTCCTGCATGGCAGCATGTACAACCTCAGCTGTTTCAGCTGCACCAAACATGATAATTTTTTTTATCCCCTCTGAATACATGGAGTTAAGCCTGCTGCTTAACGCACGTTTTGCTGAGGAGTAAAGTTGAATAATTTCTGCTGAATATGCAAGAAGTGAAGAAATCAGCTTGTTTTGACCGGTAGCGGTTAAGTAATAGCTTTGGGTTCTGTTTGTTTTACCTTTAAATTTGACAAGACCTTTTTCCTGGAACATTTTCATATAGTTGTTAACCATCGAACTGCTCAGGTTAGTTGACTTCCCAATTTTATGCTGGCTGATTTTGGGATCATTGTGGATTGCCAGCAGTATGGATAAACTGCGGAATTTTTTGGTGGGGTTTAAAAATTCAGAAACAAATGGCTGTATCATTTATTTGTATTACTCCGGCTATGTATTTACTGCTGTTCATTCATTGATTGAATGGTTAGCAAATATCAGGCCAATAATAACAAAACACGCAATATCATATACTTAAAAAAACAGGTGTCTTAAAAACATGCTGTCATTAGGAAAGGGATGTCAATTTCATGGCACAATTTGCCCATGAAGCCGTTGACGTGGCAGGATTGAATGAGAAAAGTGTTAGTCAAACAATACAGTTGGTTTCAAATAAGCTTTCCCGAAAAAGAGAAACCCAAAATTATTAAAATTTTGGGTTTCTCTAAAACAAAATCAAGAAGGATTAACCGACCATTCACTGAATGGTTATTTAACTTATCGTCTGACTTGACAAAAAACTTAAGCAGATTTATGATTTTCTAAAAAAATAAATTCTACATGGTATTCCTGTTGTATTAACAATGTTTTTTGACAACACTGGAGAAAAAGAATTTCACCCATGAAAATTCTTCTTATAAATTGTCCTGTCAGGTTGAATGCCCCGCCCAACAATATTCCGTATGGTCTTTCTATTATTGCGAATCTTCTTAGAAATGAAGGGTTTGAAGTTGAAATCTATGATATTAATGCTCTGAGACCAGCAAGGCAGGAGGTTATAACAGCACTTAAAAACAGGAGATGGGACATTGTTGGTGTCTCAGGCTTGATAACAACATATACTTTTCAGGTTTGGCTGATATCATGTCTGAAAAAGCTTAATCCAGAATCTTTAATAATTTCCGGAGGAGGTTTGGCAACATCATCGTCTGAACTTCTGTTGAAAAAAACATTGGTTGATATAGCTGTTCTTGGTGAAGGGGAGTTGACCATGCTGGACCTGTGCAGGGCTGTCAGGGATAATTCCCCTTTGAAGAATGTCATGGGGATTCGGTTCAGGGAAAATGGCAGGTTTTATTCAACTCCTCGCCGGGAAAGCATTGAAGATCTTGACAGCATGCCATTCCCAGCCTGGGACATGCTGCCAATAGAAAAATATCTCAAGAATCCAATCTGGGGCAGAGATGTGCATAATTCCTCTGGCTTCAGGAGTAATATTATTGTTAACAGGTCCATGAATGTTATATCTGCACGGGGCTGCCCTTTTAATTGTCATTACTGTTATCATCTTTTTGGACGTTCAAAGTATAGGCTGAGATCAGCCGGCAATGTTGTAGAAGAAGTAGAAATGCTTGTAAGTCTGTACGGGGTGGATTTTATAGGTTTTGTAGATGACAATACAATGGCTGACACAAAAAGGCTGCTTGAGTTATGCGATCTGCTGGAAAAAAAGCGACTTCCTGTAACATGGGGTTGTCACGGCCGGATTACAAATGCAGAACCTGAGATTTTGCAAAGAATGTCCGAGGCTGGATGTGTCTGGATAGGTTATGGAATTGAGTCTGGAAGCCAGAAAATTCTCAATGCCATGAATAAAAAGGCAACAGTTGAGCAGGCAAAACAGGCAATTATCAATACCAGAAAAGCAAATATTTACGCAAACACTACTTTTATCTTTGGTTACCCGGGGGAAACCAAAGAGACAATTCAGGCAACAATTGATTTCAAAAGGGAACTTGACATAAAATGCCCCTCTTTTTTTGCCACCCCATATCCCGGCACTCCTCTGTTTGAGCAGGTCAGAGACAGGATACAGGATGAAGAGGAGTTCATTACTAAACTTGGCAATGCTACGGATTTTACTGTTAACCTGACAGATTTTGATAATGAGAGGCTCTTTGAATTAAAACAGGCTGTAGAAGAGAACAGAGACGTAATATAAAAAAATCCCATGAATTTTTCTGATTTATTAACAAGAGATCCTGCGCTTGTGGACTGCATTAAACAGATACGTTTAATTGCTTTTGATTTCGATGGTGTTTTTACTGACAATATGGTTTATGTTTTTGAAGATGGGGCAGAAGCGGTCAGGTGTTGTCGAAGTGATGGTATTGGCCTGAAAAAACTTCACAAGGTTGAAGTTGAAACCATTGTCATATCAACTGAAACCAATCCTGTTGTTTCTGCACGGAGCCGAAAGCTGGGGATTCATTGCATTCAGGGTTGTAACAATAAGCTTGAAAGACTGGAATCAGTTTGCAGAAAGAAAGGGCTCCTGTTAAGTCAGGTCTCTTTTATGGGCAATGATGTTAATGATTTGACATGTTTAAAGGTTGTTGGGTTCCCTGTGATTGTCCAGGATGCTCATCCTGATGTCATATCATCAGCCCGTTATCGTACCATGGCTCGGGGTGGTCATGGAGCTGTTCGTGAACTGTGTGATTTATTCGGGGAGGTATACAACAAACATGGTTGATGGCTTCGTAAAAAGTCCAACTTCGGCGTTGCGCGGCATCCTTTCCCGATATTAATCGGGATACAGTAAGTACGCCTCATTCCTGGAGGATTTGCGCGCCTTGAATTTGAAGCTTTTTACTTTGCCATCGAATTTTTACTTTTTACGGCTTCATCATGGTTGACTGCTTTAAAAAGGCTGTTTAATGTGTTGCGCTTTACTTTCAGCCACTCCCTGACCTGAGATAGGGCTACTTTTTCGGCCTTTCATATTTAAACAAACAGACACAGTCACCATCTGCCATTCTTGTCAGGATACCGCCCTTCATCTCTTCGAAAGCAGCTTTTGTTGCTGCCACGTCCATCTCACATATGACATGGCATGGTTTTTCAAAACCATACTCTTTGCATAAAGACAGTGCAGGACATGTTCTCTGGATTTCAAGTGCAGCATCTATTTTATCTGTTGATATATCAACAACCTCCATCTCCATGCCCATTTTTTTGTAAAGCGGGATTCCTTTTGTAAAGCCCTGGGCAAGTGTGGTATTATTTATCAGCATGCCCATGTTTTTTCTCTGCCTCTCAGGGTAGCCCTCAAACAGGGTGTCCCATGCCTTTTGTTCCCCTGATTCATCAAGAATCTGCCTGTATGTTTCAAATTTCTTTTTGAACAGTTCAAGTGTATCCATAATACCTCCTCTGAAAATTTGTAACCTTAAAATAAACAGCTTGGTCTGGTTTGCAGTTTATTTGAATGGACTTTTTGTGTCAAGGGGAAAACAGGGTCAACAGGCCAGGGTTAAAGGAATTATTATTATTTATTGAATTTATATTATAATTTCTGATATTCTTATAAAACAGAAAACCAAAGGGGAATATTTTACTTTTTTACCGATTGTTTTTACTGTTTGATGACCTGATAAGCCTCGAATGTTATGCTTTTTTTTTAGCGGGTGCTTAACTAAAGTTGTTCTGTAAAATGGCCGAAGCCATCAATAATAATTAATAACAGTTTAAAAAACCTGTTTAAAATGACTGTGTTACTGATGTTAACATACTCAACCATGAAGAAAATTTCAACAATAATGGCTTTGTAAATCCCATCAGGCGGGACGGTGTTGCGCTGCATCCTTCGTCATTTCGGTGTACAGAAAGTACGCCTCATCCTGGAGGATTTGCGCGCCTTGAATTTGAAGCTTTTTACTTTGCCATGGGATTTTAACTTTTTTCGATTTTATCAACAAATAGTTTTTGAAGGGATAACAGATATGAAAAAAGTGTATGTCAGGTCCAACGGATGTATTGATAACCTTCTGGACGGAAAGTCATTCAGAAACTATTTTAAGGAGAACGGGTGGGAGGTTGTTCAGGACCCTGCAGAGGCTGATATCATATTAGCAAACACCTGTGCCTATGACAAGGAGCATGAAGACAGTTCAATAGCTGACATAGAGGATCTGAAGAAGTACAAAAATGCCCAGCTGGTAGTGACAGGATGCCTGCCGAATATAAACAAAGACAGGATGAAAAGTGTTTTCGACGGGATATCATTCGGCCCAAAGCAAAGGGACAAAATTAAGGAGGTAATTGGATCGGACAAGGATATAGCGTGGAAGGACCAGCATACGATTTCTGATGAAGATATTACACAGATGCCCCACAGGAAGCTGGTACACAAGGTTTCGAAGCTGAAAAGCATGGCAGGCAGATATGGAAAACACATATTGCCGAATTTCGAGATTGGAGAACTGACAGGGGATCAGGACTCATATTTTTTAGTGTTAGGGGAGGGTTGCCTGGGCAACTGTGCTTACTGCGCCATAAAGAGAGCCAAGGGAGGACTTGCGAGTGTTCCGGTAGAGGAGGTAGTGGAGGATTTCAGGAAGGGAATTGAAGCAGGGTACAAGAGGTTTATCCTCACGGCAGATGACACGGGAGCTTACGGACAGGATATCGGAACAGACCTGCCTGCGCTTATAGGTAAAATTTTAGAGACAGAGGGTGACTACAAGCTGAACATATATCATCTTGAGCCCAACTGGCTGATAAAATATTTTGATTATTTTAAAAAAGTGTTCAGCACAGAAAAAATTGATGTAATATTTTCGCCGATTCAGTCAGGCAGCAACCGGGTATTGAAGGCGATGAGGAGACCCTATAAGGTGGAGGACTACATCAAATGCATAAATGATCTGAGGGCAGAGATGCCGTCGCTTAAGATATGGAACCAGTTTATAGTAGGGTTTCCCGGAGAGACTGAAGAAGATTTTGAAGACTGCATGAGGGTGCTGGATGAGGTGAGTTTTAATGTGGTACAGGCATTTGCGTATTCTGACAGGCCTGGTACACCAGCTTCAAAGATGGACAATCATGTGCCGGAAGCGGTTATAAAGAAGCGCCTGAAGAGGATCAACAGGAAGATATTTCTCAAAGTGAATTTAAAAAAGCTGAAGCCCATTGGAAGGGCAGGGTGAAAGTAAAAGGCACAGAGGCACAGAGGGACAGAGGCACAGAGGCACAGAGGCACAGAGGCACAGAGGCACAGAGGCACAGAGGCACAGAGGCACAGAGGCACAGAGGGACAAAGGGACAGAGAGGGACAAAGGGACAAGAGAAATGTCAAATTAAAAAACTCAAAGTTAAAAGCAATGACAAAAAATAAAATCATGGAATTAATTCAGATTTTTTTGACATTTTCTTTTTTGAACTTCATTTGACATTTGGATTTTGGACTTTGACGTTAATCCATTTGGGTTTTGACATTATAATTGACAATCAAGCTGTGATCATCTCATATTTTGCAGTCTGTTACTTTTAGATCATTATGCTTCCAAACTATTTTAAAATGGCAAGGGAAATGAGTGATATTATCTCTCTTTACCCCTGGCAATGGAAAGGCTTTTACGTAACTGCCTTTAACAGAATTCGGTTATGGTTTAACCGGTTTGATTTAATCGAGCAGTGTATTCCTGAAAAAGGAAAAATTGTTGATATAGGATCTGGTTATGGTCTTTTTGCAAATTTTCTTGCAATACGCTCCAGGGATAGAATGATAACTGGTGTGGAGAAAAACCCAAGAAAAACAAAATATGCATTTCGGGGATTGAAAAATACTGAGTTTATTACAATGGACGTAAGAGACTATGATCTGAATTCCTGTCAGGCAATAACCATCATTGATGTGCTTCATCACATGAACTCGTTTGAGCAGCAGGAGGATTTGCTCAGGTATTGTTATTCAGGGCTGGACAGGGGAGGCGTTTTATTTATTAAAGATGTGTGCTTTGAGCCCTATTATAAATTTTTTCTGACCAGAATTGTGGACAACTGTCTTTATATGGGTGACCGGTTTTATTTTCGAAAATGGGAGGATTTCAGAAGTGTCCTGGAGAAAACAGGATTCAGGGTTGAATATGTTACCCTTCATGAAGGCAGTCCCTACTCTACTTACGGGCTCCTTTGCGCTAAGGACGTAGTTTAGCATCTCTAAGTTTTCGGGCTGATATCCTCACCCTGTATTTATCCCCTGAGATGCTGTTAACCCAGATGCTGCAGTAGATGTCTGAAAGCAAATTCCGGGTTTAACAGGTGAAGAAAAATTATAATTTAACAATGTCATTCATTCCCGTGTAAAAATATATGAAACCTGAAACTGATTTAGTACTTGTCAACCCGCCATTAACTTTAAAAGAACGCTACGGAAGTTTTGCTAAGATGGGGAGTGAAGCCCCGCCCATGGGGATTTGCATTCTTGCTGCCTGCGCGCGCAGAGACGGTTATAATGTTACAATAGTTGATGCGCCTGCCCAGGGACTGGATATTGCTGCTACGGTCAGGGAAATTAACAGACTGAAACCCGGAATTGCAGGAATTTCCTCAACGACCAATGCAATATGCAATACATTTGATCTTGCAAGAGAAATAAAAAAATCCGATCCAGGCATGAAAATAATAGTTGGCGGGTGTCACATAACTGCATTGCCGGAAGAAACCCTGCAGGAGTGTGAAGATATTGATATCGGGGTTATTGGCGAGGGGGAAATTACGCTGCTGGAAATTCTGCTTTCCTTCAGCAGGGGCAGCAGTGATCTTGGCAGGATACAGGGGCTTATTTACAGGGAAAAAGGCCGGATCCTCAAAACTTCTCCAAGAAAATATATTCAGGATCTTGACAGCCTTCCTTTCCCAGCCTGGGATCTTCTTTCTGATCTGCCTGAGAGATACAAGCCCTCTCCGCACAGCTACCTTAATCTTCCGGCATCTTCCCTGGTTACGACAAGAGGATGCAGTGGCAAATGCATTTATTGTGTCAGGTTTTTAAGTGAGCAGGGGTACCGGAGCCACGGTGCGGATTATACGATCGAAATGATTGAATATCTTGTTAAGCAATATGGCATAAGGGACATTCTGTTTTATGATGACAACTTTCTTCTGGATAAAAAGAGGATCAGGGAAATATGTGAAAAAATTCTCCGGAAAAATTTTAAAATAAGCTGGTCATGTCTGGCAAGACCTGAGATTGTTCCTGTGGATCTGCTCGAACTGATGAAGGAATCCGGATGCTGGCAGATTGCCTTTGGACTGGAAAGCGGGGACCAGAGGATTTTAAATATTCTTAAAAAAGGTGTCAGGATTGAAAGAGTCGAAAAAGTATTGGAGGCAACGGTAAATGCAGGTATCAGGACAAGGGGCTATTTTATGATCGGGTGTCCCGGTGAAACAGAAGAATCAATTGAAAACACAATTGCCTTTATTAAAAGGGTGAGTCTGAAGGATTTTCATGCCACCTTTTTTACCCCTCTGCCAGGAACAGAGGTTTTTGCGACAGCAGGCAGGTACGGTCACTATGAAAAAGACTGGAGCAGGATGAGCGTATGGACGCCGCTTTTTGTGCCACACGGATTTACTCTGGATAAACTCGTGAAGTATCACAGAAGGATGTACCGGGAGTTCTATTTCAGGCCTGGAGTTCTTTTTGATTATGCAAAAAAATTATTACTAAATCCTGCTGCGATTGCACAGTCATTTACAGCAGGAGTTGACCTGTTGAAGTACTCTTTTTCTTCAGGGAACAAAAACTGATGGCTTCGTAAAAAATTATACCCGCGAAGAGACTGTATCAAAATAGTATTTTGGTAGCCGCAAACTTTAGTTTGCGCCTTTGTGCCCATGCAATTTCCATATGTTACGCCCCGTAAGCGGGACAGCTACCCTTCTCTTTCATAATTGCGACACAGTCTGTCCACGGGAATGACACTACAAAGGTTTTCAGGACTTTTTACGAGTTCATCAAAATTGAAAGTATAAAAAACAAACAATACAGGGAAATAATAGCCTTTTTATGTGCAGATCAATATCAGGTAAAAACACAATAATTTGTTTGCTGTTGATTTTAATAGTTTCTGCCTATTCTATTACCAACTTTCTTCCACTTGAATCGATTTTTACAAGCGATCCTATTATCAGCGATGACTATGCCCAGCATTTTTCCCAGTGCTTACTCGTAAAGAATTTGTTGTTATCTTATGGAAAAACCTGGGGGTATGATCCTTTCTTTTTAGCTGGTTATCCCTGTTGTACCCTCCTGGATGTAGACAACAAAGCATGCGAGCTGTTTGTGTTTGTCTTTTCATTTTTATCAGAAGGGTTTGCTTTCAAACTTTTCCTGATGATTTTTTTATTGTGCTATCCTTTTCTCCTGTACCTTGCAGCCCGAAATTTTGATCTTTCCAGAACCGAGGCTGTTACAGCCTCGGTTCTTTCTATTCTGTTTTTTTACCTTTCATCAACAGTGGATACTGTAGCCTGGGGAATGTTTTCCTTTGCATTCCTGTCATTTCTTTCCATCTACTTTGTTTCCGTTTTTTACAAATGGTTTAACAACCCGGACTTAAGGTGTTATGCAGTGCTGCTGTTTTTATCAGCAACTGTATTCCTCATACATATTATATCCCCGGTTTTGCTTTTCGTTCCAGTCATCACCATGTATATCCTGTCATTCAGAAGGATGAAAATAAAGCATCATGCAATGCTGTGGGCTTTGGCAGCACTGATTCTAATGATTAACAGCTACTGGCTGATTCCCATGGCAAGATTCTATCCCCAGATAACATCTTATGAGTACATGGGTATTTACACGCCGTTTCAAATTTATTACAAATGGGCGTTCCTGGATGTCTATCTCAAGCAGAAAATGATTTTTCCATTCAGACCAGCACCTGAATTGAACAACCCTTTTATTGAAGTAATGCTGCTTTTGTTTGCCACTGCAGGATTCTATGCATGGGTTAAAGAAAAAAAAATAAAACTGCTTGTACCCCTGCTCTTGGGGACCATTTTTTTCTTTGTTATAGGGTATTACGGGTCGCATACTGATTTTTTCAGGAAGCTGCATCCCCAGAGATTTCTGATCCCCTTAAATATCTTTCTGATTGTTCCTGCCAGCAAAGGGCTCTGTCTGTTCTCTAAAAAGATGCTTCATGGACAAAATTTTGTTTTTAAAATATTTCTTTTTTGCCTGTTTGGGGCTCTTCTGGTTCGACCTGTTGTAAAGCCATTGTATAGGATCTTCAAGCATAAGCCCTACATGCTGAAGTGTGCAGTACCACAGCCCCTGGAAAAACTCCTGGAGTGGATCAGAAACAACACAAATAAAGAAGCAAGAATTCTGCTTGAGGATTCTGAATTTGACAGTGGCCACCAATACTATGGCACTCACCTGCCGGCCCTGTTTCCGGTTTATACTCAACGGGAATACATATGTGGCCCGCGGCCTTATCCTGCTGCCATACAGGGGATTGCCAGCTTTACTTCCGGAATTCTTTTTAACAAAAATGTCGAAGAGCTGTCGTTGAAGGAATTGAAGGATTATAGTGATTTATATAATATAAAATGGGTCATTTGCTGGTCTGAAGAGTCAATTGAACTGTTTGATAAATTCCCTGGGTATTTCATACGGAAGGAAATAATCGGCAAGTTCAATATTTATGAACTTCGCAGAAAAACTTCTTTTTTTCTTAAAGGGGAGGGGATTATAAATTCTGATTATAACAGGCTTGAACTCAGCCAGGTTAAAGCTGAGGATGGGGAGATTATTGTCAAATACCATTGGATGGACTATCTTGTGACTGAGCCTCCGTTAAAAATTGAAAAGGTAATTTTCCTGGATGATAAGACTGGTTTTATTCGGGTGCTGAATCCCCCGGCAGAATTCAGGATAGTTAATGGTTACTGATTCTGAAAGCAGGCCTGCAAAATTCAGGTAAAGACATATGACAAAAACTCCGAAAAACATTTTTTGTTTCACAAGGAGAACATTCTCATGGAGCTGATTAAAAAAACAACCAGTTTATCCCCCCTGACCAACAGGGAGGTTGATGCAGAGATATACAGGGAGGACAATTGTGTTTACATGATAAAAAAGGATGAGCAGGGTAAAGAGTATAAACACCTTGTTGAGAGAGATTATGATATGTACAGGGTTCTGACCAGCATGAGCGCAAAAGAGGACTGCTGCCTCAGCTCGATTTTTTTATATATAACTTCAAAATGCAACCTGAAGTGCCCGCTGTGTTATGAGTCATCAAATCCAGGCTCAACTGATATGACAACAGATGAACTGAGAAGATATATTGCAGATTATGAAGGGGCTCATTTTGTGTTAGCAGGCCGTGAACCTGCCATGAGAGATGATATCAATGAAATAATAAAAATAATCGCAGAAAAGAATCATGTGTCAATTCTGACAAACGGTCTTCAGTTTGCTGATTATGACTTTGTGCTGAAACTGAAGAAATCAGGGTTGCAGACATGCATCTTTCAGTTTTACGGGTTTGATGATGAGATATATGTAAAGATGAACGGAATGGCGACCCTGCAGAAGAAATTGCAGGGGCTTGAAAACTGTAAAAAGCTGAATATCCCGACTTTATTATCTCTTACCATAGCAAAGGGAATAAACGAGGGTGAGGTAAAAAAAATATACGACTACATTTTAAAAAACAGATCGTTTATATATGATTATCGAATCAGAAGTGTTGCTCCTATCGGCAATTACCTTGATACTGATCAGCTTTTTATTTCTGATCTGGTTAACCTGGTAGCCGAATCCCTCAATTTCAACAGGCAGCACCTTCTCAATGAACATCAGCTTTTAAATGAGGTGAGCAGATATTTTAAAATTGATTTTCTCAGACCCAGGGTCTGTACCTTCAGCTTTTATGTAAAACATGAAAAAAATGGTGAGTCATTTCCTGTAGGAAAAAACATTGATATGGAAAAGTTCAGGAAGTCCCGGTTTAAAAGGCTGTACCTTCTTCTGAGTATTATCAGATGCTACGGCCTGTTTTTTATATTTCAAAATTATATTGTCAAGAAGATGGTGTTGAAGCCCATTATTCTGAAAAACTTTACCCGCTTCAGTTTAAGAAGCTGGCCGAGTATTTACAATATTGATATGGAGGAGATGCAAAAATGCAGTACTGGTTACTGTCGCAACACAGGAGAGAAGAACCTGAAATTCTGTTACAGTAACATCATTGAAGGCAGCTTGTCAGAGGATAAAAACAGAGAATCATAAGAGGCTATTAATAATGTCCAAGGAAAGAGGTTATTTTTTAGACGCAAAAACTGTTGACACAATATATTCCCGCAGGGCAAAACGCTATGAATTTTTTCATCATCTGTTCACAAGAAACCGTGATACAGTTTGGAGGCAGGAGGCTGCATGGCTTGCCAGTCTCAAGGATTTTTCTCTGGTCCTTGATCTGTGTGCAGGAGTGGGGCTCTCTGCCATTGAATATTTCAAGGTTTGGGATTATCAGGGGTTAAAGAACATCCATGTCACAGCACTGGATTATAATGAAAAGATGCTGGGTGTGGCTAAAAGAAAAATTTCAGAAGCAGGCCTGGAGGACAGAGTAACTCTTGTCCGTGGTGATGTGATGGACCTGAAAAAGGTAGATAAAGATGAGGGGTTTGCTTCATTTGATGACCAGAGCTTTGATGCGGTCATGTGTGTTTGCGGCATTGGCGGTATAGAGCAATCTCAACCTGCTTATAATGAGATGCTGAGAGTGCTTAAGGAGGGTGGAAGGCTGATAGCAATTGATCTTCATAATCCTGTTCCAGGCCTCCACAAGTTCCTGAGTGTTCAAAAATGGATTTGGGACAAGGTGACTTCACCGTTCCTTTTGCCAAAGATCTGGGGCTGGAAAAATCCTACTTCCATGATAGAGCAACTCCCGAAGACTGAAATTACAGACAGCAGTAACACTAAATGGAGGTTTGAAGTTTTGAATAAAGTTGTTAGGCAGGAGACACTTATGAGTTTTTCAGCGCTTGTTATCAGTATCTTTGCAGGGAAAAAAATAAAAACAGACCTGTTGCTGCGTAATATCGCGCCTGAAGGCGCTCCTACAGAAAATCATTGATAAGATTTTAACCTGAAGCAGGACTTTTCGGTCAGCCACTACTTAACTACGATTGTATTATTGTTTTATTGAAAATGAAAAAAACAGGTGCTCAGATCATTGCTGATCTCGTGTGGGACATGGGAGTCCGCATAACATTCGGACTTCCCGGAAGCCACAATGTTGAACTCTACGACGCTCTTAAAGAGAGGGGCTTCAGAAATGTTTTGACTACAAGTGAGCTCAGTGCGGGATTTATGGCTGATGCATATTCCAGAGTTTCAGGTAGAGTTGGTGTTTGTGTAACAATTCCAGGTCCGGGACTGACATATCTTCTGACTGGTTTGGCAGAAGCATATCTGGATTCCTCCCCTCTTGTAGCACTGGTAGCCGGTATCAGAAGTGACTATAAACAAAAATTTCAGATACATGAAATCCCACAGGGTGAGCTGGCCTCGCCTGTTGTGAAGGATGTTGTCCGCATAGAATCTTTTGATGAAATACCCTTAATGATTGCAAATGCGTTTGAAAAATCGCAGAGTGGCGAGCCGGGTCCGGTTGTTGTGGAGATCCCGTCCAATTTTTTCAGGGAAAGGGGAGAGCAAAAACCCCGTGCAACTGCAAAACCTGAAAAGGCAGGCAGGTTTTCAGATTATAATAAAATCAGTACTGTTGTCGAACTTATAAAACAGTCCAGGCGTTGCGGAATTTATGCCGGCAAAGGAGCTTTCTGTGCTGCTGAAGAAGTAAAGGCCCTGTCCGAGAAACTGTCTATCCCGGTCTGTACTACAATTGCAGGCAGAGGTGTTGTGCCTGAGGACCACCCTTTATCTGTTGGATTTGGATTTGGGCCAACCGGGAATCCGTTTGCCCGGGAAATTTTTGAAAAATGTGATTTGATTATCGGGATTGGATGCAAGTTCAGCGAAACTTCTACCGGTGCATGGGACCTGAAGATTCCTGAGAATTTCATTCACATTGATCAGTGCGAAGAAAATCTTAATGTTAATTTTTCTGCAAAGATTGCCATCTGTGGGGATGTTGGCCCGGTACTCAGAGAAATCCTTAACAGCTTTAAGGGTGTTACAGGGAAAGAGGATAAAAAACTGGTCCGGAAGATCAGGGACAGAAAGGAGACATTTTATAAGTACAAAGAACCGGTTGTTGGGGGCAGAGGAGTCAGGCCTGAGAATTTTTTTTTAAAATTGCGGGAGCATCTTGACAGGGACTCGATTGTTGTTACCGATACCGGGATGCATCAGTTCTTTGCCTTATCCTGTTTCCAGGTTTTACAATTAAGGACATTTATCACCCCAACGGATTTTCAGGCAATGGGGTTTGCAATCCCTGCAGCAATAGCTGCGAAACTGTGTTATCCGGATAAAAAGGTTGTGACAATTTGCGGTGACGGCTGCTTTCTGTTTACAGGTTTTGAACTTCTTACAGCTGTCAGGGAGGGGATAAATCTTTTAACTGTAATTTTTAATGATGGGTCATTAGGGCTTATTGAAGACATGCAGAAGAGGATATACGGAAGAACCGAAGCAGTGAAACTTCAGAACCCTGATTATAAAATGCTGGCCATGGCATTTGGTATGGATTATTTTTCCATTGAAAACAGCCAGCAGATTGATTCGGTTTTGGAGAAGTCCCTGAAAAATAAAAGAGCAACGCTGCTGGAAATAGCTATAGATTATTCTGTTTTGCCCCGATATATTAGGCAACGTTTCAAAACAGCGGCAAAACGGATGCCTCTGCCGGAAAAGATTTATGCTCTGAGCAGAATTCTCAGGAGGAGTGTCAAAATATAGTTGTGGCTTAAGCTTAAATATACGTATTAACTTGAAACAGGGTGATTCCGTTAAAACATGTAACCCATGGCAGAAATCAGATTGTATTAAAAGGTAAAATTCAATATATTTATTATTATCCCTCTTTAAAGCTGCGAATTCAGGAGGAAGTACAAACAGGCACCTGCTGTGCGTGCCTTATAACCTATAACCCCTCATGTTACAGGGTGACTGATCAATGGCCAGGATACTGCTGATTAAAGCAACCAACAACTCCCCGTTTTTGGGAAATACACAGGTTGCCACCCCCCCCTGGGGCTCATGTATATTGCCTCGGTAATACGGGAAAGGAGCAACCACGAAGTAAGTATAATAGATACTCAGGCAGAAAACCTTGTGGTTGGTGATGCTGCCAAAAGGGTTGAAAGCTATAAGCCTGACATTGTGGGAATCAGCACCCTGTCTCTTGAAGCTCCCTATATGTATCAGCTGGCAAAAGAGATCAAGAAGTCAGGGCCTGATCTGAAAATTATTGTTGGAGGGCCTCACGCGACAACCGGGCCAAAAGAGACACTTTCCAATGAAAGTGTTGATTACCTTGTTTTAGGTGAAGGGGAAGAAGCTGTTTTTGAACTTATTCAATCTCTTGAAAAAGGGCAACCTGTTGATCAGATTCAAAGCATCGGGTATAAAAAAAACGGGCAGCTGATTTTTACTCCCCGCAGGCAGGGACTGGAAAATCTTGACAGCCTTCCATTTCCAGCCTGGGACCTGATTAATTTTGAGTCTTACTACAAGCTGTTCAACTTCAATCTTATTTCAGCTCATAAACGTTACATGCCTGTTTTTACATCCCGCGGCTGTCCCTATCGATGTACTTATTGCCACAATGTCTTTGGAAAAAAATACAGGGCCAGGAGTCCTGAAAATGTCTTCAGGGAGATTGAATATTTATATAAAAATTATGAAATCAGAGAATTTCAGATCATTGATGACAACTTCAACCTGAAAAAAGACCGTGCCATACAGATTTGCAACCTTATAGTCTAGAGCGGGATGAAAATTTTTCTTTCATTTCCCAATGCTGTAAGGGGAGACATTATGGATAAAGAGCTGTTGTCCAGCCTGAAGGATGCAGGTGCTTATAAAATAAACTATGCAATCGAAACCGCTTCTCCCCGTTTGCAAAAGCTGGTCAAAAAGAATCTTAATCTTGACCGGCTACAGGAAATTATCACTGAAACTAACAGGATGAATATCCTTACCCATGGATTTTTCATGATGGGGTTCCCGACAGAAACTGCTGAAGAAGTAGAAATGACCATTGACTTTGCAGTAAAATCAAAACTCAACACAGCAGGTTTTTACGCCCTTAACCCTTTCCCTGAAACAGAAATTTATGATCAGATAAAGGCGCTGGGCATTGACCTGGATTTTAACTGGGGGAAGATAAATTACCTGGACACAAAGCTGAACGTGAGCAGCATGACATCCGAACAGCTGGCAAAATATATGCGAAAGGCTAATTTAAAATTTTATCTTAACCCGGGAAGAACTTTAAACACCCTGAAACTGCTGCCAAACAAAAAACAGTTAATAAAAATGATTTCACTTTTTCTCAAACGGGCAGTTAAATCATAGGAAGAGCTATATCTGTCTCACTCAGCCACCTCTGCTAATCTTTTATAGCCCGAAGCTTGCTGCGGGATAGTTTATTCATTTACAGGTTCTAAGAGTAAAGCAAAAATGCTTAGTAGTGTTTCAATTTTTTTCCCCTGTTATAATGACTCTGCAACTATTGGCAAATTAGTTAAAGATGCTTTTGAAATTTTGCCCACAATCGCAGGAGATTATGAAGTTATAGTTGTTAACGATGCCAGCACTGACAACTCCAGGGAAGTTTTAGCAGGTCTGGAAAATCTGTATTCATCGCAGCAATTCATGGTTGTTGATCACGAAAGGAACATGGATTATGGTGGTGCACTCAGGAGCGGGTTTAAACACAGCACAAAGGATTTTGTGTTTTATACAGATGGTGACGGCCAGTACGATGTAAAAGAGATAGTCAAGCTGACTCACTGCATGACAGAAGGAGTTGACCTGGTTAATGGGCATAAAAAGAAACGAAGTGATACCTGGTACAGGGCAATCATTGGAATTTTATACAGGGAAGTTGTAAAAGCGGCTTTTTCCCTGGATGTTATTGATGTGGACTGTGATTTCAGGCTGTTCAGAAGAAAAATTTTACAAAACATGGAGTTGAAAACAAACAGTGGTGCAATATGTGTTGAGATGATGAAAAAAGTCCAAACTGCAGGATGCAGATGTGTCCAGGTGCCAATTAACCATTATCCAAGGATTTATGGCGAATCCCAGTGTTTCAGGCCGGTAAGGATAATGAAAATGATTGGTTCACTTCTGGTTCTGTGGTGGAAACTGGTTTTGTTTCCAGTGAGTGGAAAATGAATTTTATTAACAGGTTTCAGAAAAAGATATGGAAGACGATCTGGGATAAGAGGGGCAGAGATGAAACAGAAGCAATCAGCGGAGGTAGAAGCCACAGGGGACCTTATAAAAATTATCTTGAGGCAATTTTTAAAGATATAAATGATAACCTTGATTTCAGACCCGGCGATGTGGTGCTTGATATAGGTTGTGCTGGTGGATATTTTGTGAATAAAATAAGTAAATCTGTCAAATTCGCAATTGGAATTGATGCAAGTTTGACCATGATTGAAACAGCAAAAAAGTATAATCAGCAGAACAATAACACTTTTTTCATAGTATGCGATGCAAAAAACCTGCCTTTTGCAGACAGTGCTTTTCCCGAATATGCATGTATAGTGTTTTCATGTATCTTGGCGGACTTCAGAATGCCATGACAATTCTGCGGGAAATAAAAAGGGTCTCATCAGTGGGTGCCAAATGCTTTATTGGAGATATACCTGATAAAAACAAAAACCCTACAGTTGGCTCTATTATAAGGTCTTTCAATGGAAAGGGTAAAATATTCAGAATTGTTTCGGAAATTTCAGGCAGGAAACTGATTCCTGTCTTTTCAAAATATGACCCTGATGAGTTGATAAAGAAAGCAGATGAATCAGGGATGAGCGGGCTGGTGATACAGCAAAAAAAGGACCTTCAGCATTCCGATGAGATGTTCGACCTTCTTCTTGAAATAAAAAAGTGATAACTACACAGGCAGAGAGACTGAAGGTTGAAGACCATTAGGGACAGATAATTGATATACTTCAGCCTTCAGCCTAAATACGTGAGTAGTTACCAAAACTGATAATCACTATATTTGTCAACTGAATGTATGATTTTACCTGAGCCGTAACTTAACGAATATTATAAAACACAGATATGAAGATATTATTAGTTACACCTCCCCAACGGTCAAAGGACAAATTAAAGTCAGAAAAGAAATTCAAAGGCATCAAAAGAGGCCTGCTGCCCCCCCTGGGCGTTGGCTATATAGCAGCGGTTCTGGAACAGGAGGGACATGATGTTAAGATTATAGATGCCCCTGTTTTTGATTATGATTGTAATGATATTGTTTCAGTAATGAGGGAGTTTTCTCCTGATCTGTTAGGTATTTCTACGATGACACCTGTTGCCAATAATGCTTTTCGTCTGGCAGAACTGGTTAAAAAAGAATATGGCCCGGGTTTGCCTGTCATAATTGGCGGAGCACATCCTACCTGTTTTCCTGATGATACCATACGTGCGTCAACTGCTATTGACGCAGTAGTCCTTGGTGAGGGGGAATATACTGTTCTGGAAATTGTCAAAAGACTTGAGCAGAGAAGTGATTTCCATGATATTCCCAACATGATCTATCGAAAGCCTGACGGGGGGATTGTAAAAACTGAGGTACAGCATCAGTTTGTTGACCTGGAACATATTCCGTTTCCATCACGCCATCTTTACCCTATTCTTAAATATGCGCCTGAGCCATATGAAAACAAAAGGCTTCCATCGACAAATGTCATTGTTTCAAGAGGCTGTACCTGGGCTAAATGTACTTTTTGTCACCGTTCCGGTTTGATGCGGAGGAAATACCGTTGTCAGTCCCCTGAAAAAACCATAGAAGAGATACGATTTCTAATCAAAACATATGGAATAAAAGAACTGGTGTTTTATGATGACGATCTGTTTTCCAACAGGAAATGGGTTGATAAATTCTGCGACCTGATGGCAGGGGAGAAATTTGATGTTGTCTGGTCCTGCAGGGGAAGAGCTGATACAACGACTTATGAATTGCTGAAAAAAGCACGAAAAGTCGGGTTGTGGAGTATCTTTTACGGTTTTGAGTCAGGCAACCAGGACATATTGGATACAATAAAGAAAGGTATTACACTTCAACAGTGCAGGAACGTAGCTGGATGGTGCAGTTCACTGGGGATTGAGATTGTTGGTTCGTTTATGCTGGCACTGCCGGGGGAGGACCCTGTGAAAGGATTGAGGACTATTGAATTTGCCAAGGAACTTGATTGCGATTATGCATCGTTTATTCCCACCCATCCTTTTATAGGCACAGAACTGTACCGGCAATGCCTGCAAAGTGGAAAAACCGTTGGGGATTCATATGACGACAAGATGGAAAAGACCCGCTTTATACCGAAGATCAGTTATGTTCCTGATGGATACGACTCAGCTGAACAGATAGAGGAGTTAGTTAAAAAGGCTTACAGGGACTTTTATTTCAGAATGCCGTACATATTGAAGCACCTTAATAAAATCAGAGGGCTTGAGGATATAAAAAGATACATGAGCGGTTTTCTTTTTATGTTAGGTTTACTGAGAAAGGCCTGATGCTGCCATGAAAAACAGATTCAGCAAATTTAAAAACAGGAATGTTTTAATAACAGGAGGACTG
This sequence comes from Deltaproteobacteria bacterium, assembly GCA_024276465.1. Classification (GTDB taxonomy): domain Bacteria; phylum Desulfobacterota; class WTBG01; order CAIYCZ01; family CAIRTM01; genus JAJRXD01. The sequence goes on along the minus strand of JAJRXD010000035.1, from coordinate 23,111 downwards.
GGTTTTATTGGAAGCAATGTGGCCATAAGGTTAGCTGACCTGGGAGCCAATGTTCTCATTGTGGATTCCTTAATACCTGATTATGGTGGTAACCTGTTTAATATAAGAGATATTAAGGACAGGGCTAAAGTTAATATTTCTGATATCAGGGATGAAAACGGCATAAAATTTCTGGTGAAAGACCAGGATATTATTTTCAACCTGGCCGGCCAGGTCAGCCACATAGACAGTATGGTAAATCCATTTGTTGATCTGGAAATCAATTGCAGGAGCCAGTTGGCCCTGCTTGAAGCCTGCCGGAAAAACAACCCGCAGGTGAAAATAATTTTTGCAGGCAGCAGGCAGCAGTACGGGAAACCTGAATACCTGCCGGTGGATGAAAATCATTTGATCCGGCCTGTTGATGTGAATGGAATTAATAAATCCTCGGGTGAGTGGTACCATATTCTGTATAATAATGTTTACGGGATTAAAGCAGCATCACTCAGGCTGACAAACAGTTATGGCTACCGTCAGATGATGAAGCACAATCGTCAGGGTTTCGTATACTGGTTTTTCAGACAGGCAATAGATGGTGAGGAGATACAAATTTATGGTGACGGGAGTCAGCTGAGAGATTTTGTTTTTATAGATGATATTGTTGATGCATTTCTGCTGGTTGCAGTCAGCGACAAGGCAAATGGTCAGGTTTTTAATCTGGGGGGGCAAAAGCCTTACAGCCTGCTTGAATTTGTTGAAATGCTTTTGAAGGTTTGCAAAAAAGGCTCTTATTCATTTGTGCCTTTCCCGTCGGACAAAGCAAGAATTGATATTGGCAATTACTATGCTGATTATTCAAAAATCAAGAAGATGCTTGGATGGGAACCCAAAGTTTCATTGCAGGAGGGTATGAAAAGGACTGTTTCCTTCTATCGAAAATATAAGGGGTTTTACTGGTAGTTCAAAAGATCCTTTTTCTGAAAAGCCGGAGCATCCATAGGAGGCTGTCCGAAAACCCTTATTAATAGTATTTTTTCTGTCATTGCGAGGGAAGCATGACCGAAGCAATCTCTTGAAAACAGGGGGATTGCTTTGTCGGGGCTCACAATGACAGCTGTGAATCAGGGCTTTTCGTTCAAGCACTGTGTAGTGATATGGAATGGAAGATCATGTTGCAGGACAGGAAAAAAACTCTTCTGATACTCTTCTCGATTATACTGCTGGGAATTTCAATCAGAATCTATAAGCTTGGCGATAAGTGCTTCTGGCTGGATGAAATATTCACCATCCTCATGTCCTCCGGGCAGTCATCTGAAGATATAAGCTCATATCTGTTCCTGAAGCAGGATTTCAGCATTAAAGAGATAGCATACTACAGGCATTTTTTATCAATTGACCAGTCCTCATCATTAAAAAACATTGTTAATTTACTGAGTGTTGATGCTCACCCGCCTCTCTATCTAATCCTTATTCACTTCTGGAGGCATTTTTTTGGAGATTCAGAGTTTGCTGTAAGATTGTTTTCAGCACTATTCGGGTTTGCTTCAATTCCCTTTGTCTATTTAATCGGAAAAAGAATTTTCAACAGGGATATTGCTCTGCTGGCATCTGCAATATTTACTGTTGCGCCTTTTCAGATTTATTATTCGCAGGAAGCAAGAGCATATTCCATGTTAACCTTTCTGCTGCTTGTTTCGACCTGGGCTGTAACCCTGCTGACAGAGGAGGAAACACCCTCCACCCGGGGAAAATATTTATTACTGGTATTTCTTGCTGCATCTGTGGCTGGACTGTATTCTCACTATTTTTATGCCATAGCCCTTGTCTTTCAAAATACGTTTTTTTTGATAAAAAAATTTGATAAAAAAAAGGAGTTATCAAACTGGCTGATAATTCAGGCAGTCCTTTTCCTTGGCTTTTTGCCATGGGTCTTTACCATAATCGGTCAATATTCTTTTATGAAAACATCCTGGGGAACAGGCGGACAGTTTTATGATGGACTGCTTCCTCTATGGATCTGGGTCAAAAAATTATTGCTTTGTAATGCAGGGCTTGTTGTCTGCCTGTCCATCAGAAATAACATTTTTATAATCATTCCTGTTACCCTTTTAATTTTATCTGGTGCCTTGCAGCTTGGTAAATATAAAAAGAGCCGCCTGATAATTTTATTATGGGGGATTATTCCTCTGCTGTGTATGGTTGTTTTGGATCTTGTTTTAAAGACTCATTTTTCAGCAATTTACAAATTTCCCTTCAACCGTTTTATGTTTTTTACAGCTCCGCCCATATATTTTGTAACAGCCCTGGGTATCTATTCGCTTTACAAAAAGAATAATAAAATCGGATTGGGGCTGGGTGTAATATTTCTGACATTTTTACTGTTGTCAAGTTTGTTCCTGGTCAATATCAGAGGTTTAACAAAAAGCAGAATATATTATACGGTTTCCGGATATCTGGATAAAAAAATGGGAGAAAATGACCTTCTTGTGATGTACCCGCATTGGGATATTTTTTCTTTCAGCTATTATCTTAAAAAAGACGTTTATGTACTCCCGGTATTTCATGACAGCATTGCAGATCTGGATCCGGAAATCGTGGGGGGCAGAGATGCCATATGGTTTTTAATTACCAATTTTAAAGGTGCTGATATTGATTCTGTGTTGAATAAAAACTTTTCCCTTGTAGAAAAGAAACGATTTCAGGGGGTAATGCTTTTAAAATGTATCTCTGTGATATAGGCTTCCCTCTGTTGAATGATTTCTGAATTTAAAAAAAACAATCAGCATTTTCTGTTGTAAAAAAAAGGAACTGCAAAAAAGTGATAACACTGCCTGATGAAACACAAGTCAAATGGTTAAAGCAGTATCTGCTTATAGGGACTGGGGCCGGGATAACCTGTGCAGCAGCTTATATTGTTTTTGTTTCCTTCAGTTACTTCATGCATTCCTATCCTTTAAACTGGCTACAGCTTCCCTTTGACTTTATAAAATCAAGGGACTTTATGCTTTTTGTTCATATGAGCACATCATCTTTTTTAATCGTCCTGCAGTTTGCAGTATTTGCCTGTCTGGTATGGGTTGCTGTCAAATTTATCTTTGGCCTGGATGTTGAAGGTATTGGCAGACAGGTAGCATGTTCACTGTCTGTTGTTGTTTTATGTATGGAAGGGGATTATTTAATAAAAATCATCTACATTACCTCTGCCTCATTCCGGAAAACCCTGAGGATTCTTGATAATGCCATTTATAATTTTTTTCCTTTTTTTCCTGAACAAATCAGCCGCCTGACTGTAATAGCAGGTGTATTTCTTGCTTTATATGCTCTCAGCAAAGCAGCAACTAAAGTTATGAAGCTCTTTATGAGAAGGGAAAAGGTTGAAAGTATAACATTAGCGGTAATCCTGACATCCTCCTGCCTGGCTGTAATTCACAGCTTCACAGGTTTTAATTTTTTCAGCATAAAACTACTCCACAATACGGGAGATCTCCTTTTCTTCATCACAATATTGGCCGGGGCAATACTTTCAGCCATCCTTATATATAAAGGCTCACTGAACCTGCTTTATAAAAAATCAGGAGCAGATCAAGCTTTTCAAACAACAGGAAAGATAAAAAGTAATTTAGTCAAGTATCTTCGGTGTTCAGTTTTATTGTATGTTTTGATTCTGCTGTTTGCCGGGCTTTCCTTATTGATAAATTCAAAAGCAGTTGAAGTAAATGCAGGTGACAGGGAAAGTGGTAATAATATCATCCTGATCACCATTGATGCCTTAAGGCCCGATCACCTTTCCTGTTATGGTTACAGCTTGCCTACATCTCCTAACATCGATGCCATTGCAGAACGCTCCAGCCTGTTTACCAGTGCTGTTTCTGTTTCTCCTTTCACTGCTGGTTCTGTCCCCGGCATGTTGACTTCCATGTACCCGGAACAGGTAGATTTTGAGAGAAAATTGAGAGTCTCAGGGGAAAGTATCACCCTGCCAATACTGTTGCAGAAAAATGGTTATGAGACTGCTGCTTTTGTAGGAAACTATGTTTTAAAGAAAAGTCTTGGTTTAAGCCGGGGATTTTATATCTATGATGATAATTTATCAGGCAGGGAACTGCATCGAAACTTTCCTGAAGAAACAGCTGAGTCTTTGACCAGGAAGGTTATAGACTGGCTGAAGGTTTACCATCAGAGAAGCTTTTTTCTCTGGATACATTACCAGGACCCTCATGGGCCTTATACTCCTCCCCCGCCATTCGACAGTGTGTTTGCAAGGGGCAGGTATAATTTCAAAGGCCCCCTGAAACTGCTTGAGAATAATTCAGGTTATGGTGGTATTCCACGTTATCAGATACTGAACAATGAAACAGATCCAAACTACTATGTGGCACAGTATGACGGTGAGATTAATTATGTTGATCACAATATCGGTATTCTCATGACCGAATTAAAAAGGCTTGGGCAGTATGATGAGACCACTGTTATTATCACTGCAGACCACGGTGAAGCAATGGTTAATGATGGCGGGTATTTTTTCTGCCATGGCCATGCTCTCAGGGAAGAACTTATTAAAGTACCTCTTATAATTAAGTTGCCGCAATCAGGCCATGGAAAAACTGTTTCCACACAGGTCTCATCCCTGGACATTGCTCCAACCATACTGGAATTAACCGGCATTTCTGAGCCCGGCTCAATGATGGGTGAATCCCTGATAAATTTAATCAGGGGCGGACAGTACAAAAAGAGATATGCTTTCAGCCATAAAGGCCGATCCACAGCAATAAGGACAAACAATTATAAACTGATTTCAGACCGTAGTGGTTTGAGACTTTTCGATATTGTTTCCGACACCAAAGAGGCAAACAACCTGTCCCGGGAACCTGATGAAAAGCAGTTAGTAGAAGAACTGCTTAATGAGACTAAAAAACATTTACAAAGGATAAAAACAGTTTCTCTGCGATACAGGAAAACAAAATTAGACAGGAAAACAAGGAATAACCTTAAGTCGCTGGGATACATAGATTGAAATATTTTTTAAAGATATCATGAAAACCAATAATATTAACAAGCAGCAATATTATCTGCTGACACTGACTGTTTTTTCAATATTTTTTGTTTTCTTAAATTTAGGAGACATGAAAATGCCTCCTATTGACGATTCTTATTATGCCCAGAAGGCAAAGGAGATCCTGCAGACAGGGGACTGGCTTATAATGCACATAGGGGGTGAAGTGAGTCTGGATAATGCCCCCTTTTATATCTGGCTGATTGCCTTCAGTTTCAAAATTTTTGGGATTTGCGAGTTTTCAGCAAGGTTTTTTTCAGCCTTTTTCGGAGTTATGACCATTCTAAGCGTCTATTTTTTAGGAAAAATGCTTTTCAACAGGTGGGTCGGACTTTTTTCATCTTTTATACTGCTGACCACCCTGCTTTTTTTTACATTTTCAAGGCGAACCATGGTTGATGTCACATTAACCTTCTGGATTACTCTTGCCATGATCGCTTTTATTAAAGGCATGAAAGACAGAAAATATTTTTTGCTCTTTGGAATATCAACAGGCATTACCATACTTACCAAGAGCGTGCTTGGTTTATTCCCGCTGGTAATTGCAATATTCTACCTGTTGATGTTGAAGGAATTCAAAATATTCAGAGAACCATACTTTTTGTCTGGAATTGCAGTAGCTTTTGCAGTAAGCAGTCCATGGTACTTTTACCAGTATGTCAGCTATCCGGATAAGTTTGTTAATGTTCATCTGAAATGGCTGATTTTTAAAGGTGCACTGGTGAGAGATGATTACAGGCCCGTGTACTGGTACCTCAAAATGCTCTGGATTTATTACTGGCCATGGGTACCCCTGGCAACCTGTTCATTCATCAAACTGTCAGTAGCAGGCTGCAGAAAGGCTGATCCTAAAACCCTTATTGTTTTGTGCTGGGCAGGGCTTGTTATCGGTCTGATGAGTGTTTTGCACAGCAAAAAATTTCACTATATTATGCCTGCATTTCCAGCACTGGCAATACTGACAGCTGTTTTTATCAACGATATTCTGAGAACAGAAAGAATCAAAAAAATATTTATGAAAATTTGCCTTGTGTTTTTGCTGTTTTCAGCAGTTATTGTCAGTACAACGCCTGCCAGGCTACCCCCCCGGCTGAGTGAAAAAGAATATTTTGAAAATTTAGTAGATGAAACCTGCTCAATGGCCCTGTTTTCAAGGGACAATTTATCAAAGGATGATGTGGTTATACTTTATCGTGTCTTTCTATGGCGCCTGAAAAGCACATTTTTGTTCTATTCCGATATAAACATTCCTGCTGCAATATATGATAATAACCTGCTTGTTAAAATCACAAAAGAAAAAAAACAGATATACTGCCTGACAATCAGGGAAAATCTCGGGGCTTTGCTGGCAATTAAAGGCCTGAAATTTAACATACTTAAAGAAACTCCAAAACTGGTACTGGTTAAAGTATTGCTTCCGTAAATTTAAATAGAATGGGGCTGAACCAAGAAGTGCCTGCACCAAAAGACCCTTCCCAATCATTGCGAAGCATAGTGATGGAAATGCTGTTCCCCCATGACCTGCAGGGGAAAGCAATCCTCTTTTTTGTTCTTCTTGGCAGCCTTGCTTACTGGCTGTGTTCCTTCTGGCTGTATCCTGATGCGCCTCTTTCAGTGACAGCCCTGTACCGTGGGAACGATGATATTCATTACTACCCGCTCGTAAAAGCGCTTTCCGGTTTTAGAACAGGGGAAAGTTTTGTGCACGAATTCGCAGGCTCTGGCCTGCGATCGTTTCCTTTTCTACCTCTGTTTCCCCACGCTGTTTTATTCAGGTTCCTTGGACCTGCCTGCTTTATTGCTGCAGATCTGCTTTTTGTCTGGCTGCATTATTCTTTTGCAGCAGCCCTGTTAAGGTCGGTTGGTATCAGGCAAAAGTTTTCCCGCCTGGCTGGTTTTTGTCTTACTCTCGGGGTTTTAAATTGTTCTGTTAAAATCAGGTTTCCGCCTTTTTTCAGCCTGTTGAACACCTGTCTTGATTTTAACTTTTGGGATTGGCGCTTTCCCCGTCCTTTGATTAGCGGGCCTGTCCTGTTACTGGCACTGATAGTTCTGGTAACCATGTTTAACTCTGCCAGAGCCTTGAAAGGAAGGGCTGTCTGGATCCTGCTTGGGCTGTCAACTGCCTGCCTGATCCAGACGGATATGTTCTCAGCAATTGTTTTCTGTTTTTGCGCAGCCCCAGTGATTCTTTTTATGTTTATTGCAGGCAATTCTTCCCGGGGATGCATTGTGAGGGGGGTTATTCTTTCTGTTTTTGCCGGAACCATGGCCTGTCTGCCTTTTTTTATCCAGCGGATTTATGAGCACCCGGATATTCCGCCACGGCTGGGGCTTTTCCCTGTTGATCGCTTTGCTTTTCTTTTTCAGCCCCAGGGACTGAGCCTCGCAGCATTAGTTCTTATTCTGTTCTCAATTTTAGAGGTTTTAAGACGATGCCTGCCTGCATATGTCAGTCCCCTGCATACCCGCTCAAGCCGTCTGTTTGCCTTTATGTGTCTGCCAGTATGTTTTGCCCTTCCGGTTTCAGTATTGCTCTCAGGCAAAACCATTCAGCCTTACCATTTCAGCATGGTCAGCAGCACTTTTTTAAGCTATGGTGTTTTAATTCAGATCCTTATTTTGCTTGAGATTGCTGCTTCTATTTATCTGCCTTTCCCCAGCAAAGCATTCAGGCGGATGATCTGGCGTACAATCTTTATCAGTACAGTTGTATTCTGCCTGCTTGTTAATGTTCGTGCTGCATGGAGAAGTGCGCAGCTGAAAACCCACATACGGGCTGACTTTCAGGAGTTTGAAACCCTCCCGGACTACCGGTCGCACTTTACAGAACTCGTTCAGGAATTACAGAAAAAAAAATATGCTGCCTGCAGGGTAGCCGGAACATTTGATTGTCAGGTAATCTGCTGGTGGCTGACATTTGGTGGAGGTGAAAGCTTTTTAGCGGATCCCTTTCTGTCAACTCTCCCTGACGAAGAAATAGAGTTACGCTTAATTTATTTCTGCCAGTTGTTAGGAATGGATTCTGTCATGTTTTCTGAATTCATCACCCGGTATTATGTTAACATAGTCTGGCTGGGACACAATAAATATCAGGCTTCACGTGTTTACAGATATTCAGATCCAGGAGACTATTCGCCGGAATCTTTAAAAAAAATTTTTTCAACACCGGGTGTCCGACACTGGGAAGAAACCTGGACTCTTTTCCTTCCATTGAGTGTACAGAAACGCCTGCGCATACGATATGAGCAGGAAAAAAGAGACAAAAATCTTCGCCTCGATCTTATAATACTGACTCGAAATGATATTAAGGCAGGAAGGTCTCCTGTATCAGAAGATTTTGTGCCTGTGTTTGAAAATCCTGTATTCAAGGTGTGGATCAATAAAAGGGTCTTGAATGAGCATGGTTTAGAGTGAAACATGCATTCATCTCTGCTTGTGAGGTTGTCTTGTACGCTTTCATGTTTTTTTAGAATCGTTCAGTTCAGACATAAGTTGCTTCAATTGCAGAAATTGCAGTTCATTGGTAATGCTTGACTTGTTGAAAGATATTTTTTACGATTAATGCTCCTTATTTCGCAATGATAAGAAAAGAGCAGATGTTTTTGGAGCTATTACACTCTATAAATTTTTTTATGTGAAAAGGCCCTGGTGCGCATCATGATATCAGTAGTAATTCCCTGCTATAATGAGCAGGATGTTCTTCCCTTACTGCATAAGCGCTTGAGTGCAGAGATAGAAAAGTGGAAAGAACCCTGTGAAGTACTGCTTGTAGATGATGGATCATCAGACCAAACCTGGCAATTGCTGAAATCGTTCAGCCGTAAGGACCCATCCTGGAAAGCAATACGGTTCAGTCGCAATTTTGGACATCAGATTGCGGTTTCAGCCGGGATTCAGTATGCCACAGGTGATTGCGTAATTGTAATGGACGCTGATTTGCAGGACCCGCCTGAAGAGCTTGGTCGTTTTATTGAAAAATGGCGTGAGGGCTATGAAGTAGTGTACGCAATACGTACTCAGCGCAAGGAGGGTATTTTCAAACGTGCTTCTTACGGCCTTTTTTACAGGATACTGAGGAAGCTGGCAAATATTCATATTCCATACGATTCCGGTGATTTCTGTATAATTGATCGCAGGGTTGTTGATTTGCTTAATGCCATGCCTGAGAAAAACAGGTTTGTACGCGGGTTGCGTGCATGGATCGGATTCCGGCAGATAGGGTTAACCTACAAGCGTCATGAAAGAGCTGGGGGAGAAGTAAAGTATACATTGCGAGGGCTGCTCAGGCTTGCATTAAATGGCATATTTTCATTTTCGACTGTTCCTTTACGTATTACTACATTGCTGGGCCTGATAGTGTCCTTTATTGCATTTCTTGGAGCCATTTTCACGTTTCTTCAACGAATATTCATAGAACAGTTCACAAGGATCGGCTTAAGCCCGGTCCCTGGATTTGCTACAATAGTTATTTCCATTCTGTTTATGGGCGGTGTTCAACTCATCTGCCTCGGTATCGTAGGAGAATACATCGGACGAATTTATGATGAAGTAAAACAGCGACCTCTCTGGGTGATACAGGAATCAGTTGGGATCAATTCCTCCTCGTCCCCCCATCGGGACAATATCAAATGAAAATTGGCATAATAGGTGGAGGCATTACCGGCCTCACGGTTGCTCTTCGTCTGTCACGCAGTGGGCACGCTGTTACTGTATATGAGCAGGACACGCCTGGTGGTCTGGCATCCGGTTTTTCGATCAACGACAAAACAAATACTACGCTTGAGCGGTATTACCACCATATATTCAGTACTGATCATGCATTCATTCGCCTGATTGCTGAAAATGATCTTGAGAAAAACCTGACATGGCATCCAAGTAAAACCGGGATATGTTCTGAAGGATAAATATGGCCTTTTGCCAATGCAAAAGATGTTTTAGGTTTTCGGCCTCTTGGCAGTGTTTTGCAGAGGTTATTGATGGGGTGGAACATCTATTATTTTTGCAGAGCTAAACAGTGGAGACACCTTGACAGTGTCTGCTGCCGTGAATTTTTTGATCGACGAGGCAGTGCTGCTGGATTTGAAAGACTATGGGAACCTCTGCTGCAACGCAAATTCGGTATCAGCGGCGACAATATTCCTGCATCTTTTCTCTGGGGCAGAATTCATCCACGCAGTCAATCAAGGCAAAGGGGAAAGGAGCTGTTAGGCTACATGAGAGGAGGATTCCAGAACCTTTTTAATGTTATGGTTGACAATATCCGTAAAGCAGGCAGTAAAGTACAATCAGGAGTAAAAATCGGAAGGATTTTGCCAGGCAGGCCCCCTGCGCTGATAGTTTCAGGAGAAAAAAAATTTTTTGACCGGCTGATATTTACCTCCCCCCCTGAAACCCTGACTGCAGTTATACCAGACCTTTCCGCTGACACTAATCGCAAAGCACAATCTGTCCATTATGTGGCTGCAACCTGCATGGTTTTAATTATGTCACGTTCCCTGTCCCCGTATTACTGGATTAATTCAATTGATCCGGAAATTTCATTTGGAGTTTTAGTGGAGCATACCAATCTGGTCTGCCCTGCTGACTATGATGGCCAGCATATTGTTTATCTTGCTGCGTATCATGCCAGAGATAAAGGAATTGCTCTCTGGGACAAAAACAAAGTCAGGATGCGTTTTCTGGCTTCCCTGGAATATCTTTTCCCGGAATTTAAAAAAGAGGACATTAATTCTGATTATCTTTTTCGAACCCCTTATGCAAGCCCGCTTTATGATCTGAGATTTTCAGAGCGGGTTCCGCCTTATCAGGGCTGGATTGAGGGTGTGGATATATGTTCCATGTCACAGGTGTATCCTGTTGATCGCAATATGAACTATTGTGTTGAAAATGCCGGGCAGTACCTTCGGGAATGCCATGGAGTAGCTTGAACAGTTACTTTTTTTGCAATTGTTTTTTATCAGTTATTCAGTAAAATGTTGTTGCAGTTTACAGCTTGTTAACTTTACAGGATTTTTATGAAAGAAAAAAAGACTGCTGCGAAGTCCATAAAGCCTGCTGACCAGGCCGGCTATTTTCTGGGAATTTTCTGCGTTTATATGATTATTGGTTTTGTTACCTTAATCGGGCACAGGGCAACCCTTGGAGTTGGGAAAAAGATAGGGGACATGCTTTATCGCTTCAGCCGAATGAAAGCCAAGGTTATCCATAACCTGAAGTTTGCTTTTGGCGATGATTTGACACAAGAGCGCATAGATGAAATTGCAAGAAATGTGCTTGAAAATTTCGGAAAGAACTGGGCAGAACTTTTTTACTCAGCTGGCCCTTCTAAAAATATTCTTAATGCAAAAATTACTATTGAAGGAAAAGACAACCTGGACAGGGCTCTTGCCCGTGGCAGGGGAGTTATTGCTGTGAGTGCCCATATTGGTAACTATGCTCTTATTGCCCAGAAGCTGACCAGAGAAGGCTATGATTTCATGATGGTTGTCAGGGACATTAAGACCATGGCAGGGTCTTCTGTTTATGCAAGAGGACGTGAACTCATGGAGTTTTCCTCCATTACCACCAGGCCTGAAAGAAAGTTTTTCAAGGAGGCTCTTAAGGTGTTAAAAGGAAATGGTATTCTCTGCCTTATTTCCGATGAAAATAAAAGGCGCGGGGGAATATTTGTTGATTTTTTCGGACATCAGGCTTCCACTGCTCCTGGCCCTGCTGCTTTGGCTGTCAGAACAGGAGCACAGATTATCCCTGTTTTTATAGTCAGAAACAAAAATGATTCCCAGAGAATAATAATTGACAGGGCTATAGAATGGGAGCCCTCCGGGGATAACGACCATGACATGAGAGAGATCACCTCGAAGTTTACAAAGGTGATTGAAGGTCATGTCAGGAATGACCTGTCCCAATGGCTGTGGACAAACTGGCGCTGGCGAACTCAACCCTGGGGTCAATCAGACGAGGCTAAAATAAAGAAAAGCAGAAGGCGGAAATCAATAAAAAGGCTTTTTATGATTTAACCCGGCCCCGGAGCCCCTTTTCATAGATCTTCAAGAAGGGTACCGGACAGCTCCAGGCTCTCTCTGAGATACGGCGCGTTTTTACGATCATCCGGATCTATCGGTTTACCACGCAATTTGACAGCTTTTCTGAGCTGCTGTCTGCCTTCTTCGACATGGTTCTTGAAAAACGACAGGGTTGCAAGGTTGACCCAGATCTTCCAGTTCGATGAATCCATTGCCAGAGCCCTGTCAAGGTACATTTTTGATGCCGTATAGTTGTAGAAGGGTGTCTTCATGGAATACTTTGCATTACTGAGGAGGTAAGACATTTTGAGCGATTGACGTTTGCTGGGAGTGAAGGTTTTTAAAAGAAAATACTCTAATTGACTGTCTATGCTTGAAGAAACCAGATCTTGCTCTACAAACAGATTATTCTGCCGCATGACTTTAAGTATCTCTCCTGCAATAACAGCATTGCCAAGTGGCGTTGGATGACAATTGTCGGCGATTAGCGAGAAGCCTACGAGACCATGCCGGGCCTGCTGTTGAAAGTTTTTTTCAGCGTCGACCAGAAAAACCCGGTCATCTTCGGCCAGCTTTCTTATGGCCTGATTAAACGTTGTGAGGACACGCCAGGGCACTGGATCCAGATCCTTTGCTCTGGTAAACAGTATTTTTGCACGCTCATAATTGCCTGCCGCTGTATTTGCCTTAGCTGACAGGTATAACAGCAGGGGATCATTATGATACGTTTTGAGAAGCCTGCTTATCCTTTCTTTTGCTTTGCCGGTCAGCCCGTCGGATATGAGCCTGTCGACCTCTGCAACCCATGAGTCACAGTCTTTCTCACAGCCGTTTTCAGCGATCCTTTTATACACAGGGGGCCAGTCAGCCACGTTTGAAGGAGCAGTCATCAGGATAAGAGGCTTGTTGTTTTTCTGCGCTATCTCTACGATGGCCTGCAGGTTGTGCAGATATGTTTGAACCCTCTCTTTAAACAGGTTTGAACTCCGATTGTGTCCCTTGATCTGATCCGGCATGACAACGCTCCCGGGAAGCGGAAAAAGGATTGGCCGCACCCTGTTCCACACTCGGGACATTACACGGGTCAGCGCGAAGCAGGCCACAGTTTTGTCTATCAGACTGCTGGTTCTTCTATTGAGGAACTCGTTGTGGCCGGTTAGAACGATTAATAAATCGGGATCATATGTAATGGTCTCTTCTATCATTCGACGTACATATGCTGATGGTTGTGCGGACATCCCGAAGTTGTAGACTTCCAGGGGTTTATCCGGATGCAGGTCCCTGAGCCAGAATTCTAACTGGGAAGTGAAAGAAAACTGTCTGACTGGCAGGCCGTACACAGTTGATCCGCCATAGACAAAAATCCGGTATTTACCTTCCTGTCTCGGTAGAATTTTAAACTTGCCGGCTGTCCCGGGTGGGGGCGAGATGAATTCCACCACATGGGCAGTGCCCTCTATCAGTATCAGCAGCAGAACAATGATAATCAGCTCGAAGAGAAGACCTTTTTTTATGCTAATATGAGTTTCCATATTACCATTAAATTCTATTCCACCCCACTTAGAGCCCGTGTCGCAATTATGAGTTTTATGGTGACCGGATTAAGCGTTATGAACATTACTGTGAGTATAACTCCCCGTGAAGAGTTTTTTCAGGTTTGCCTTAATTCTGAATGCTGGTTAAGCACATTGTCAAGGACACCGTTTATAAATGTCCCTGATTTTTCCGAACCAAATTTTTTACCAAGCTCAATAGCCTCATTCAGTGTTACTTTATATGGGATGTCAGGGCAGAACAGGATTTCATATATGGCTTCCCGGAGTATTCCCCTGTCAACAGGGGTTATTCGGTTGAATGACCAGTTTTTAGATGTTTTTATGATAATCCTGTCGATTTGATCCAGATGCTCTGTGGTGCCTTTTACCATGCGGTTGGTAAATTCAACGATGTCATCGGGATGGCGGTTGTTTTTCCAGAAGGTCAGAAGAGCACCCCCTGGATCGGCTTTATTCATGTCAAGCTGATAGAGTATTTGTATGGCAATCGCCCTTGATTTCCTTCTCTTTCCCAAGCAGAAAAACCCCTTTTTGATTTACTGGATTTGTTTTAACAGATTAACCATTTCAACGGCAGAAACAGCAGCATCCCATCCTTTGTTCCCGGATTTGGTTCCGGCTCTTTCAATTGCCTGTTCAATGTTGTCGGTTGTAAGTATACCAAACATAACGGGGATCTCTGTTTCAAGACCAACTGAAGCAATGCCCTTTGTTACTTCAGCTGCAACATATTCGAAATGAGGGGTGGAGCCCCTTATAACAGCGCCAAGACATATCACAGCATCATATTTTCCTGATTTGGCTGCTTTTTTTGCAGCAAGAGGTATCTCAAATGCTCCGGGAACCTTTATTACTTCAATCTTTTTTTCATCTGCACCATGACGAAGCAGAGCATCCATGGTGCCGTCAATGAGTCTGCCTACAATAAAATCATTAAAACGGCTCTGGATTATTGCAAATCTGAAGTTTCCCGCATTAAGTTTTCCTTCAAATGATTTCACCATGATGTTTTCCTTCCTTTTGGTTACGATTCAGCTTTTTTGTCTTTAATATCCAGCAGATGCCCCATTCTTTTCTTTTTTGTGGAGAGGTATCTCAGGTTGTGGGGTTTTGGTTCGATTTCAATGGGAACCCTTCCGGTTACTTCAAGGCCGTAACCTTCCAGTCCAACTATTTTTTTAGGGTTGTTTGTTAACAGCCTTATTTTTTTTAAGCCCAGGTCCCTCAGAATCTGTGCTCCGATACCATAGTCCCTGAGATCTGCATCAAAGCCAAGCTCCTCATTTGCCTCAACAGTGTCCCTGCCCCTGTCCTGCAGGGCATAAGCTTTCATTTTATTGAGAAATCCTATGCCACGCCCCTCCTGGCGCATGTAGACAATAACTCCCTTGCCGGCTTTTGCAATAGTATTCATTGCGGTTTCGAGCTGGTCACCGCAATCACACCGCATTGAGCCAAGTGCGTCTCCGGTAAGACATTCTGAATGTACTCTGACCAGCACCTCCTCATTTGGTTCCCATTTTCCCTTAATCAGGGCAATATGGTGATGAACATCAACGATATTTTCATAGATTATCATCTTGAAATCCCCTCCATGCTTGGAGGGAAGATCTGTTTCAACCATCCTTTTGACAAGTGATTCTTTGGCAAGAAGATATTTTATAATGTCTGCTACAGTTACAATAACAATGTCATGTTGTTTGGCAAACTGTTTGAGTTCAGGCATCCTGGCCATGGTGCCGTCGTCATTCATTATCTCGCATATGATGCCGGCAGGTTTGAGGCCGGCAAGGCGGCAGAGGTCAACTGAGCCTTCAGTCTGGCCTGCTCTTCGCAGAACACCCCCGGGCATTGCCCTGAGAGGGAATATATGACCTGGTCTTGCAAGGTCGCCTGGTTTTGCATCATCTGCTATTGCTGTAAGAATTGTATGTGCCCTGTCAGAAGCTGATATGCCTGTTGTTGTGCCATTTTTTGCGTCAATTGAAACGGTGAATGCAGTTTGAAAAGAAGAGGTGTTTTCCTGGACCATCATGGGCAGGTCCAGTTGTTTGCACTTCTCGTCTGTAAGGGAAAGGCATATAAGTCCCCGTCCGTATTTTGCCATGAAGTTAATAGTCTCAGGCGAGACTTTTTCAGCGGCCATTGTAAGATCACCCTCGTTTTCCCTGTCCTCATCGTCACTGAGAATTACGATTTTGCCCTTTTTGATCTCTTCAATGGCCTTTTGAACCCTGTTAATCGGCATGTCTGTCCTTTTTATTTAAAATTTAATCTTTCTAAAAACTCTTTTGTTATACTGCCCTTTGTATTATCTCTCATTAAGAGAAGTTTTTCCACATATTTTCCTATCATATCATTTTCAAGATTAACTCTGTCACCGACCTTCCTGTATTCAAGAGTTGTGCTGGAAAATGTATGGGGAATAACCATGACTTTAAAACCGCTGGACGTGCACTTGCTGACAGTGAGGCTGATTCCGTCTACTGCTACAGAACCTTTATCTATAATATATTTTAGAATATTTTCAGGTGTTGTAAAGCTTATTTCCAGAAAATCACCCTTTCTTCCAATTGTGGTTATGGTTGCAATTCCGTCAACATGGCCGGTGACTAAATGTCCGCCAAGTCTGTCAGAGAACTGAAGGGCTCTTTCAAGGTTAACCTTTTCACCTGTTTTTTTTGCTCCAAGGGTGGTTCTGCCCAGGCTCTCCGGTGACACATCACACAAAAAGCCACTGGTTGTGTTATCCGTAACAGTGAGACATACTCCGTCAACAGCAATGCTGTCTCCCTGATGAATTTCTTCAACAGGGATGTTGCACTGAACAGACAGTTTCAGGCCGCTTTTATTCTTTAATGTTTTTGTTATTACACCGGTATCTTCAATTAGTCCTGTGAACATGCTGCCTGTCTCTGGTTTATTGTTGTAAAGACTTAACTTATATTGTAAAAAGTAATAATATTTACTTCATATCATCTTTTGTTAGCCAGACGTTAAGAGTTGCGTGTTGAAATATTTTTTTAACTCGCAACCCCTCAACCTGGTTTCCTTTGCGCTTTGCCAGCGAAGTTTTCGCTCAATCTCGCCTGCGCAGCTATTCCCGGACAGCCGCCTGTGAAATAGCTCTGTTCAGGTGTCAGTCTGCCTGTTTTGTGATATACCCCTCAACTAAAAAATCACTGTTTATCTGCCTGATTGAGATATCATACACGTTTATTGCGTCTGAAATTTTTTTTATACCAGTACCACCTGCTATACCCTTGGCATCTTTTCCCCCTATAATTTTAGGGGAATAGAAAAACATGATCTTGTCCACAACCCCACACTCCAGTGCAGATGCATTCAGTTCTGCTCCCCCTTCAATGAGAATGCTGGCCATGGCCTTTGTCCCTAATTTTTTAAAAAGTTTTCTCAGGTCTACCTGCTGTTGTTTCAGGGGGATTCCAATAATCAGTGCGCCCAGATTTTGAATGGCCATGGCTTTT
The DNA here is from genome assembly GCA_024276465.1 of Deltaproteobacteria bacterium. Taxonomy (GTDB): domain Bacteria; phylum Desulfobacterota; class WTBG01; order CAIYCZ01; family CAIRTM01; genus JAJRXD01. Next base: position 6,010 of record JAJRXD010000035.1, on the reverse strand, counting down.
TCAGAACCAGCTTTTTCAGGAGATGTGGCGATGATTGTTTTTTTTGCAAGCCCGGGCTGCAGAACATTGCTGTTTAAGGGAATACGAAGTGTACTGTCAACAATTATTCTGAATGGATTTTTTTTGGCCCCTTTATACAACCTTGCAGTAAGAAGGGGGTCATCTGCAATAACAGTCCCAATGCCCACCATTACAGCATCAACCTCAGAGCGAATTTGATGGACTGTTATTCTTGAATCAACGCTGGTTATCCATTTTGAATCACCGGCAAATGTTGCGGTTTTACCATCAAGGGTTGAAGCAGCTTTCAGAATCACAAAGGGTGTTTTTTTTGTTATATACTTTATAAAGGATTCGTTAAGTTTCCTGCATTCCCTTTCCAGCAGTCCGACGCTAACTTCAATGCCAGCCTGTTTGAGTTTTTTTATTCCGTTGCCACTGACACAGGGGTTAGGGTCAACCATCCCGATAAAAGCCCTGCGTATCCCCTTTTTAATTAAAATATCCGTACATGGAGGAGTCTTGCCATGGTGGCAGCAAGGCTCAAGATTTATGTATATTTCCGCGCCCCCTGTTTTTTTTTCTGCTTTTTCAAGGGCGTTGATCTCTGCATGGGGACCACCAAAGAATTTGTGGTATCCCCTGGCAATTATTTTGCCACCTTTAACAAGAACAGCACCGACAAGAGGATTCGGGCTTACCATCCCAGCACCTTTTTTGGCAAGCAGGATGGCAGACCGCATGAATTTTTCTTGTTGTGAAAGGGCTGACATTTTATCTTTTCTTTACCATCAATCCTTTTTTTCCAAAACTTTCTTAACCTCCTGCATGAAATCGGTTATGTCCTTGAAAGACCGGTACACTGAAGCGAACCGAACATAGGCTATATCATCAAGCTCATGAAGCTCCATCATAATTGCCTCACCTATTTCAGAACTTTCTATTTCTTTTGCAGAACGGTCCATAAGGCTCTGTTCAATTTTGTCTACTGTTATTTCCAGGGTTTCCATGCTGACAGGACGTTTCTGACAAGCCTTCTTCAGGCCTTCCATGATTTTTTTTCTGTCATAGGGTTCCCGCCGATCATCCTTTTTTATTATTGAAGGCAGTGTTTCCTCTATCCTTTCGTGAGTTGTAAAACGCTTTTTGCAGGCAATGCACTCACGTCGCCTCCTGATGGTTTCACCATCGCGGCTGACTCGTGAATCAATGACTTTATCCTCAATATCATTGCAATACGGACATTTCATTGCTTGTCTCCCTGTTGTTTGAATTTTGTAATGATAATATCAGATTCTTTTATAAACCCTTCGGTCAACTCATCGGGGTACCCTTCATCAAAAACAATTTTATTAATGCCGGCATTTATAAGCATTTTGAAACAGATGCTGCATGGCAGTGTGGTGCAGAACATGGACCCCCCCCTGATTTTTATCCCATGGTATGCGGCCTGAATTATGGCGTTTTGTTCTGCATGGAGACCTCTGCAAAGCTCGTGGCGCTGGCCGGAAGGAACACTGTTCTTTTGTCTCAGGCATCCAATCTCCTCACAGTGCAACAGGCCTGTAGGCGCCCCATTATAGCCTGATGTCAAAATCCTTTTGTCTTTAACAATTACTGCTCCAACCTTTCTTCTTGTACAGGTTGACCTTTTGGATACCAGAAGGGCAATATCCATGAAGTATTCTTCCCACTCAGGGCGATTTTCGTTATCAGACATGGCAGATTAGAGGATAACAGTTGTCAGAAAGCAGGGACGGATTCTCTAACTGAGATTAAAGCCGGAATCCATATTGTGCTTGTTCAGGAGGTTAAAGGTTTAAAGTAAATTTTTTTTTTCAATCTGTTCAATCAGTTCAAGTCTTTTTTGATGTCTGCCTCCCTCAAAAGGTGTTTTTATCCATGCTTTAACCATCAGTTTTGCAATCTCAACACCCACTGATTCACCTAAAACCAGGATGTTTGCGTTATTGTGCTTACGGCTCATTATTGCAGTATGTTCATTATGACATAGCGCAGCACGAACTCCACGGAACTTGTTTGCAGCAATTGACATGCCTATGCCGGAACCGCATATTAAAATTCCACGGGCACATTCACCCGTGGAAACAGAGCCTGCAACCCTGGCTGCAACCTCCGGGTAGTCAGCTGAGTCAGAAGTAAAAGTTCCCTTGTCTTCAATGGTTACCCCATAATCCGTTAAAAGATTTTTAAGGCTTTCCTTTATTGCAAAGCCCCGGTGATCAGAACCAATTGCAATTTTTTCAGTCTGAGTCATTTGTCAGGATAATTTTCTAAATATAAGAGTAGCATTTGTGCCCCCAAAACCAAAAGAATTGCTCATTACAGTTTGAATGTTTTTCTCCCTGGCCGTGTTAGGCACATAGTCAAGATCGCATTCAGGGTCAGGAGTTTCGTAATTGATCGTAGGGGGGATCAGACTGTTTTTAACAGCCATGATGCTGAAAACTGACTCTACACCTCCGGCAGCGCCAAGCAGGTGGCCGGTCATTGATTTTGTTGAACTTACAGCAAGTTTTTTGGAATGTTCGCCGAAAACGCTTTTCATTCCCTGTGTTTCTGAAAGGTCATTCATATATGTGGATGTCCCATGGGCATTGACATAATCGATTTCTTCAGGGTTCAGTGCAGCATCGCGCAGGGCCAGATTCATACATCTGGCAGCACCTTCTCCGCCAGGGGAGGGAGCTGTAATGTGATGTGCATCAGCATTGCAGCCAAATCCTATGATTTCAGCAAGGATGTCAGCCCCTCTTTTTTTTGCTGACTCCAGTTCCTCCATTACAAGGATACCAGCGCCTTCTGCAATAACAAATCCGGAACGGTCTTTTTCAAAGGGCCTGCTTGCCCTTTCAGGCTCGTCATTTCGCGTGGACAATGCCTTCATGGCACAGAACCCCCCTACTGCAAGTGGTGTAATAGTTGATTCGACACCTCCTGCAATCATGGCATCCGCATCCCCTCTTTGGATAATTTTGAATGCTTCACCTATGGAGTGGTTTCCGGTTGCACATGCCGTAACAATACTTGAATTGGGACCCTTGCAGCCAAAATGCATGGATATATGGCCGGGAGCAAGGTTGACTATAAGCATGGGAATAAAAAAGGGCGAAATTTTCTTGGGACCTTTTTCAAGCAGCAGAGAATGATATTTTTCAATGGTTTGAAGGCCTCCAAGTCCGGAACCAACAAGCACACCCACGCGCTCGGCGTTTCCGTCATCAATTTTCAGACCCGAATGATGCATCGCCATTTTTCCGGCTGCCAGAGCATAGTGAAGAAAGGCATCCATCTTTTTAATTTCTTTTTTGTCAACAAAATCTTCAGGATTGAAATTTTTCACCTCTCCCGCTATTTTTGAAGAAAATTCCGTGGTGTCAAAGCGTGTAATTGGAGCAATGCCTGATTTCCCATGGCTGACAGCCTCCCAGTTTTCCTCTAATCCTATACCCAAAGGTGAGAGGATACCAAGGCCTGTAATGGCTACTCTTCTGTTTTCCAAAGCTGTGTTCCCCTGTAAATTAGAAATGTTTTTTAGATTTTAAAGCCTGTCCAGGATCATTAAAGGAAGGCTTTTTGGAATTATTTTTTCTTATCCTTTTTTCTTCTCCTGAATATAGCTGATTGCATCCTGCACTGTCTGGAGCTTTTCTGCATCTTCATCAGGGATTTCCTGCTCGAATTTTTCTTCCATTACCATAATGAGCTCAACAAGATCAAGAGAATCTGCACCAAGATCATCCACAAAAGAAGCCTCAGGAACGACTTCTTCCTCGCTTACTGAAAGCTGCTCAACTATAATTTCCTTAACCATCTGTTCTACGGTTTTATCAGACATACCTCTTACCTCCTTTAATTAAAATACAGTTTTAGTTTATTTTCTTGTCTAATTATTTTAAATCTACGTGTAAAGACCACCGTTAACGTGTATTACGTGTCCTGTAATGTAGCCTGCCAGATCGCTTGCCAGAAAGCAAACAGAATTTGCCACATCTTCAGGGGTGCCAAGCCTTCTGGCAGGTATCTGGGCTGTCATTGCTTCCCGCTCTTTTTCAGGTATGGCATCAGTCATTGCTGTTTTTATAAATCCGGGAGCAACAGCATTTACAGTAATATTGCAATGACCATATTCTCTTGCTATTGCCTTTGTAAACCCTATTATTCCAGCTTTTGAAGCAGAGTAATTTGCCTGTCCAGGGTTACCCATGGCGCCGGTGACAGAAGATATGTTTATAATCCGGCCATATTTCTGTTTGAACATGTAGCGGATTACAGCCCTGGTACAGTTGAATGTGCCTTTAAGGTTCACCTCGATTACCTTATCCCACTGCTCCTCCTTCATTCTGAGAAGGACCGTGTCACTTGTTATTCCGGCATTGTTTACCATAATATCTATTTTACCGAATGTGTCACGGGCCTGCTTCATCATGTCATCACATTGTTTCAGGCTGCACACATCCATTTTGACGGATAGAACTTTCCTCCCAAGGTTTTCAATTTCACTGGCAGTATTTTTCAACCCGTCAACATTCTTATCCGTGGATACAACCATGTCAGCCCCTCTTTCAGCAAGACAAAGTGCAATGGTTCGACCAATACCCCGGGATGCCCCTGTTACAACAGCTACTTTTCCATTCAGATTCATAAAAACAGCTCTTTTTTTGTATTTGGTTCGCAATCTGTAATTTTTCCGGCACATCAGAGAAAAAACAGACTTGGCAATAAAGAAATCAGACTATTTTCTTGCCGGCACACTCCTTGATCAGGTACTGGCCTATAACAGTCCTCTGTATCTGATTTGTCCCTTCATATATTTGCAGGATTTTTGCATCTCTCATCATCTTTTCAACCGGATATTCCTTCATGTAACCATAGCCCCCAAGAATCTGTACGGCATCTACGGTTACCTTCATGCAGGTATCAGTTGAAATCAGCTTTGCCATTGAAGAATATTTTGACATGTCTTTTGCCCCTGAATCGCAGTATTTGGCAGCCTGGTATGTAAGAGCACGGGCTGCTTCAATCTGGGCAGCCATGTCAGCCAGCATATGCTGTACAGCCTGATGTGAAATAATGGCTTTCCCGAATGTTTTTCTTTCATGAGCATAGATAACAGCCTCATTCAAGGCGCCCTGAGCAAGCCCGACAGCCTGGGCTGCAATGCCGGTTCTTGTCTGATCAAATGTTTTCATCGCTACCATAAAGCCCATGCCTTCCCTGCCGAGGAGGTTTTCCCTGGGTATCCTGCATTCTTCAAAAATCAGTTCGCGGGTTGCTGAAGCGCGTATTCCTAATTTATTTTCTTTTTTCCCGAAGTCAAAGCCCGGGGTTCCTTTTTCAATGATAAATGCGCTTGCGCCGCGGGCTCCCCTGGATTTGTCTGTTTTTGCAATTACTGAATAGGTTTCAGCCTCTCCCCCGTTTGTAATCCACTGTTTTGTACCGTCAAGGATATAGGTGTCGGTGTTGCGCCTTGCAGTGGTCCTGATTGCGCCGGCATCACTTCCTGCAGATGATTCTGTAATTCCGAAGGCAGCAAGCTTGGTGCCTGCTGCTATGTCAGGAAGGTATTTCTTTTTCTGTGCATCGCTGCCGAAAAGCAGTATCGGATATGCACCAAGTCCGCTTGCAGCAAAACTTACAGATACACCGATACATACCTTGCTCAGCTCTTCAACAACAAGATTGTTGTCAAAGTTTCCTAAACCAAGCCCACCATACTCTTCAGGAATATATATGCCAAACAGTCCTGCCTCAGCAAGAACCTTGATTATTTCCCATGGAAATTCACCTGTCTCATCTAACTGCGCCCTGACCGGAAGAATTTTCTCCCTGGCAATTTTACGTGCCAGTTCAACCATCTGAATCTGTGTTTCATTTAAATTATAGTCTAACATGTTTTTGTTGCCTTTCTATTGAATTACCATCTAAGCAGAGCAGATCCCCATGTAAGACCAGCCCCAAATGCATCAAGTAATACCAGATCATT
>JAJRXD010000034.1 GCA_024276465.1 Deltaproteobacteria bacterium | reverse complement strand
GCCACCATCCTGCTCAATAAAACCAAAGCCCTTTGAATCATTAAACCATTTTACTGTTCCTTCTTTCATAACTCTTTACTCCTTTGTTCTGGTCCCTGCATGGAACCATTGAATGTTTGTGCCCGGTCAGCAGTATGTGCTCCGGACAGGCAGTCTAATTGTTGTTAGTCCTCAAAACAAAAAAGACCCCACACCCATTTGCGGAGTGTGCGGTCTTTGAATTTTTACTTATTGACTACAATCAGGTACTGCGCTTTAGGTAATATAAAGATAATAGCACATGGAAAAATTATTGCAAGTCTTTTTTTAGTTATGTGTAAAGTTTTTTCTTAATCTGTAATCAGGTTTGTCCTGTTGCATGTCTCCCGGAAATGCTGTATACTAAACCATCTACATGAAAAAACTTGGCAACATAACAATATTATACTATCATTAGTGTCCAAAATACAGTATTAATATATTGTTTTTGCATCTGTTTTAATGTTGAGATTGCTTCGTCGCCTGCGCTCCTCGCAATGACAGTAACCTCTTGATTTTGATTTGTATTGTCATTGCGAGGGAAGCATGACCGAAGCAATCTCCTGGAAACAAAGGGATTGCTTCCCCGATTTTATCGGGGCTCGCAATGACAACTCGGAATCAGGACTTTCCGTTCAGCCACTACTTATGAAAATTTGGGGACCAAAAGAGTTGATTAAATTTAGAAAAACTTATAATCTCATTCAATCTAAGTTAGGTGAGCTTGTCGGTGTTTCAAAAACTACCGTGTATCAGCGGGAAAGAGAGGAACGCAGGTCAAGTAAAACAGCAAAAATTCTTATGTCAAAAATTGAAGAAGATTTTGGAAAAAAGAGAAGAAGCGTGTTATGAACATCAAAACAATTTTAATTGTATTTTTAGCAGTTTTAATTTTATGCCCTACTTTTGGTTTGGCAGAAATAAATAAAGAATATCATCCGAGCGGTAAGTTAAAGTTCGAGTGGAACTACAAAAACGGCAAGCGGGAAGGCATATCAAGACAATATTACGAGAGCGGTAAGTTAAAAGTAGAGGTGAACTTCAAAAAAGACAAGCGGGAAGGCATATCTAAGGAATACTACGAGAGTGGTATGTTAAAGCTTGAGTTTAACTCAAAAAACGGCAAGCAGGAAGGCATATCTAAGCTGTACTCCGAAAGCGGTAAATTAAAGGCAGAGTGGAACTACAAAAACGGTAAGCAGGAAGGCATATCTAAGGAATACTACGGGAGTGGTAAGTTAAGGAGTGAGTGGAACTACAAAAACGGCAAGCTGGAAGGCATATCAAGACAATATTACGAGAGCGGTAAATTAAATGCAGTGTGGAACTACAAAAATGGCAAGCGGGAAGGGGTATGCAAGGTTTATTACAAAAACGGCGAAATCCATTACAGAGACACTTATGAGAACGGCCAGAAGGTGAGCAGAAAAGTATATGATGAGTGAGGTAAATTTGAGTCTGATGACCTTAAAGTACGCACACCTTGCACCCTCCCACAAAGTCAAGGAATATGCTTGAGTCCTCGCTTAATGGCGACTTTACAGTTTCAGGACTGAATCGGTCTACTGGAATCTTTATAGCTGACATTTTTTTAAATCAATGGGTAATATCATTCTCAACATCAAGCATATCCCAGATCAGGCCATTCCATCCACGGACAACCCCCTCATCACCGCAGACAGGACATTCCCAGCAAATTTCATCCATATCAGAAACCCAGGCATCTAAAATTCCTTTACATGGTTTTCTTTTGGGTTTCCGCCAGCATTTCGGAGCTGAAGCGGTTTTGAGTCCGTTTAATTCAGAAGTTGCATAACTGATGATTTCCGTTATCTTCGCAACTTTATTTTTCAGCCTCGGCACTGCCGGTCCATCTTGTTCTTCATTCAACCAATGGCGTATGTCAATTACCCACATATAGTTATCCTTTCCACCCACTCTCTTACAACTGCAACAAGCCTCTCCAAATCCTCATCTTTCTGTTTCAAAAGAAAATTCAGGCTATCTTCAGTGTTCAAAAAGTTCTGCAATACTTAACTTATATGGATACTCCCATCAATAGGCACAGAGTATCTCGGTATTTAATTAATTGTAGCTGTTTTTAGATACATGCCGCTCGACCCCGAATTAAAATGCTGGGTCTTCGCAGTACGACTCCGACCAGTTTTTCTTTACTCATCTTGTCATACATCCCTGTATTATGTTTTGCAATTATTAAATTTTCAATAAAAAAACTCCGGAGACTGCTATGTCATAAGAATCAGTCTGCCACGTGCTTAATCCCACTGAAAGTGACCGCGAAATCCAATCCAAAATGACCGGTCAATCCAACGCAAAATGACCGCTAAATCCCATTCAAAGTGACCAATTTTTCATACATCTCAAGACAAACAAAATACACCAGCCTGGGCATTGTGGGCATTGGCCCGACCCAATGCCCACTTCTGCGGTACTCTTTCCTCAATATTGATGTCCATGTAGAACAACTTCGGCTGTTTGCCTTTCTGCTTCCCCATCATAATAAAATGTCCTTCTTGTGTTTTTGTTTAAGAAGGACTATATCATATTAAAAACCGTCAAGATGTGACACCATTTTCCCATAATAATATAGATATTGACAATCTCTCAAACATATAATAGTATTCTATACTATAAAATAACCATACATAAAAATAGATAATTAAATTATAAATTTCTATATATATATGCTGCAAAATTATTATATTAATTTATGATAAAAGCCAATTATTTTGCAAGAAATAAAATTAAAGGAGATACTATGAAAAAATTAACTTTTATAATTTTTATATTGACAGGATTTAGCCATTTGGTTGCCTTGAATTGCAGAGCTGATATTTCCGTGACCGTAACAAAGGACAAAGAAGTTGTGTCGGAATGTGCCCTGCTATCTGTTATTACCGTCACCAACAACGGGCATGATGATTATGATGACGTTGAGGTTACGTATTTTAATAACGGTCTGTTCTATGACGGTGATAATGGGACATTCACAACGATATATGACTCTGATACCCTTGTATGGGATGTGGGACGTCTTGATAACGGTACTTCAAAATCATTGGGGATTATATTTTTTATGGGGCGTGGCAGTTTTACAGGAGAGGTCGCTCTTACAGATTCTTTTCCGGTGGATCCTAACCCTGCTAATAATTCTGACATCATTACAGGACAGGGCTGCCACCTATCTGATATTGCCGTTACGAATACAGTAAGCAGCCTGGAAGGGGGTGTTGTTGCTTATGAAGTTATTGTCACTAACAACGGACCTGATGATGCTGACGGCGTCAGGATATCCGAGAACTGGGGAGATGACAAGCTGAGTTTCATTGACAATGCCACAAATTTAAGCCTTGGATCCTTTACAATAAATGCAAGTGGCTCAGGAGGGTACTGGGACATAGGTGAGCTCCCTTTCGGCAAGTCTGAAACCATGATGTTAACAGCACAGATTATAGACAACAGTACTTGTATTGAAAATGCAGCCGGGCTGGATTTGCTGACAATACTTGATAGTGACTGGAATGAAAATAATAATTCTGCCAGTGCTTTTATTGGTGAAGAATCTACGGATCTGTCCGTATTCGTTACAGTGGACAAACTGTATGCCGGTTCGGGAGACAATGCAACCCTTACAATAAGGGTCATCAACAATCGATCTGACAATGCAACAGGTGTTAATGTAATGGGAACTGTTTCGTCCTGCTGCAGCAATGCTTTTACTGATTTAAAATCCGATCCTGAAACCTGCGATAATAGCATTGGAGGAGAAGGTTCTTGTTTCGGAACAATAAGAAAATGGTGCGGGCAAACTATTCCGGCTGATTCGGAAGCTGTTTTTACAAGTAAAATATCGGTAAACGATAATTGTACTATCAAGTGGAAAGGACAAGTATCTGATCGATGTCGTTCATATAATGATTATACTTATGATAGCATTTTCATAAACGGTCCAGACATATCCATTACCAAGACCTCCGACAAGACGGAGGCAGATGTTGGCGAAGAGATCACTTTCGCCATTAATGTTACCAATAATGGTCCTAACCTGTGGGACAACGCGACAGGTATTAGAATTTTGGAAATATTACCGGATGGGTTGAGCTATGTGAGGGATGATTCAACCGGCAGCTATGACAGATTTTCAATTCCTCCTTTATGGAATGTGGGCAATTTAGAGAAAGGGTCATCAAAGACTTTGCATATTACAACAAGAGTGGATAGAGAAGGTGTTTTTACCAATTTTGCACATTTATACGCACCAAACGCTAAATCTCGATACGATAATAAATACTCAGCCTACGCGACTGTCGAAACAACATTTGCAACTACTACTGTGCCACCAACCGAGGGAGGAGGTGGTGGTAGAGGTCTTCCCGGCCCGCCCGAGAATTCCTTATTGCTTATACCAGAACTGGTTGACATGGGCAGCACAAAAACCCTGGAAAGATTATACATCACCAACGCAACAGGATTGGGACTTCTTAAGTGGAATATTGAGGCAGTAGAATACCTTCAGGGCAATGGCTGGATAACCATAGTTAACCCACTCTCGGGAAGCACCACTAACAAAAACAAGGTGCTAATAGCTGTTAGCCGTAGCGGACTTAATCCTGGCATCTATGAGGCACTGTTGCCAATAGTATCCAATTCCGGTAGCGGAAAAGCAAGGGTAAGAATGGAGGTCTTAGAGGAGGAAGAGGATCTCCCCGCACCTATCCCGGAGCCCGAATGTGTCACAGATGCTGACTGTCAAGACAGCATCTTTTGCAATGGCGAAGAGCAGTGTGTCAAAGATAAATGTTTTGACGGAGTTGCGCCTTGCGAAGAAGATGCGATTTGCATGGAGGATATGTCAGATTGTTGGGTGTATGAAAAACTGCATGTCCTGTCTTTGAAGAAAAAGCTGTTAAGACCTTCTGTCAGTTCCAAAAGATGTCCATGGTTAGTCTTGAAAAGTGAAGGTAAAGATAATTTCAACAAAACTCAGAGCGTAATAACCATAACTGGGCCAGAAGAAAAATCTCAGGGTGTAACTTTAGATTCGTCAAGAAGTCCGTCTAAAATAAGTGGTTTTATTATGGTGCCTATATGTATAGAGAAAGATGCTACAGTAGGATTGTGGTCTGTTGAGATAGAAACTGACATTGAAGATGCTGTTAATCCTTTCAGGGAAGTTATCGATGCAAGCTTTGTAATTCAATAGAAAACAGCTGACTTGACAATTTCTCAGGCAGGGCCTGACCCACCCTGTCTACTTTCTCACAAATTCTACATAATATTTGGCAAAGCTGCTCCCCCGGTTCTTCCCATGGTATTTTATGTGCCAGTTGGTAAAGGGCAAATCCCGGGAACACCATACGGGGGCATTGGGTCGGGCCATGCTATCATAGCTTGTCTTGGCCCGACCCCGTACCCAATTTCAATATTTTTAACTTAGAACATTACGGGGTCAATACGCATCAAGACTTCCTGAAGTAGATCTGGAGGACATTTGCTAATGAGAGATGAATTTCTGGCTTTATAGTCAACAGAACGTAACTGGTCTGCCATAATTACCCCTGTGACTTGATTGCCTTCAGGTATTACTACATAAAATGGGTTCTTACGTTTAGTGTTGCTAATGGGACAAACAAAAGCAAATCCCATCTTTTTATTAAAAGCGGTGTGACTGACAACTATGGCGGGCCTGCTTCCCTTCTGTTCATGTCCTGCTTGTGGATTAAAATTAAGTTGGATAAAATCCCCTCGTTTTGGGATATACTCTACCAAACTTCCTCTCCTTCAGGTTTGCCCCATGAGATTTCTTCGCCTGACTCTTCCACTTGAGCGAGCAATTCGTCCAATTTATATTTCTTTTGATGAGATACCGGTCTTAAAATCAAGCTTCCATCCTTTACGGAGCAACTTATTCGATCTTTGAGCCCCAATCGGAGTGCTTCTGTTACATGCTTTGGGAGTCGGATGCCAAGCGAATTACCCCATTTTCCAATTTGCAACTCAGTGCTATCTTGCATATCTTTCCCTCCTTGCAATTATGATATATATTGTATATCCAAAAAGACAGGATGTCAACCATTAAAAACTACTCTTTTAGTAAGATTTTTAAGGGTGCCCGGGGTCGCATCCAATGCTAACACATTGAAATATCAGTGTTTTCATTCCATAAATAGCTGTTTTCACCCCCAATATCATCATTTTTAGTATCAAAATCAAGGTTATATGGAACAGAAGATCCCGGAAAATCCGGATCCATATTAGTTTCTCATAGTCTTTTTGTAATATTCGTGGTTTTGACCCTGAAAACACCATTATTGGACCAATATTAGCCTGTTTTTATCCATAATTGTAAGTAATTACAACTGCTTGTCTTGGCCCGACCCAATGCCTTGTATCGTAATCGTTATGTCACACCACATAGTATTATCCAACATTAATAATTTAAAACTATGCTATTGGTGCAGTACCGTCAACAAAAAAATTCCCTATATTTTTTGTTTATATTAATACTTGATAAATATTATAGTGTTTAATAGTATTCCTGTTAAACTGTAGTGTTTCCGGGAACAATCAACGAAAGCAGATTAAAGAGGTAATTCAAAAGAACAAAAAAGTTAGAAAGATGCATCAGAGAGCAGAAAAGAAACTCAACAACATAAAATTACATTTACAGTTTAGGTTTGACTCCATATCTTCAGGGTAACAGGAACCCGGGCCCCGACAATTTTGTCTTGACATTAACATATAGTTGGTGTTTACATCCATTCATATCTATTTACTATTATTTCCTAAATCAATGGAGGAACATGACAATGACAAAAATTTATAAATCTATTACTGTGGGCTTATTTATTATCTTTATATCTGCTTCATTTTGCTTTTCAAAAGAAGACAAAAAATCAACCGGCAATGACAAGTCAAAAGAACTCCCTGCAAAACTGGTTCCCGGCTTTTACTCAGGTGCTGAAGCCTACTTTTCTCCAGACGGAAAAAAACTGATATTTAATGCCAGGAAGAAAAAAGATGATGAGTATCATGTCTATACTGTCAATATTGACGGAACAGACATGCTGCGTATCAATGATAAAGGCGCTGATGCCTGCTCTTATTTTTTTCCCAATGAAAAAAAACTCGTTTTCACCTCGACCCGGGACAACCTTGATCTGCCCCCGGGTGACTATTCCAAGCCGGAAGATTACCCAACAGGCGCTGAACTCTATACCTGCAACCTGGACGGATCAAACCGAAAACGCCTGACATACAACAAATATTATGATGCTGAGGTTTCCGTCTCACCTGACGGAAACTGGATTCTGTTTGGACGACAGATAAAAGGTCACATGGATTTATGGCACATGCGTCCGGATGGCACCAAACAAACGCAGATTACCCACACCCCTGACTGGCAGGAAGGAGGGGCATTCTACCTTCCTGACAGCAAACATATTATTTACCGGGCATGGAAAACAGAGGATCAGACAAAACGGGGCAAGCCCATGACCATATTCACTATCAAAGATGACGGCACAGAGTTAAAAGCCATAACCCATGATGATGGCACCAACTGGGCACCCCACCCGTCACCTGACGGGAAACACTTTGTGTTTGTAAAAATACTGCAGCCTAAAAACTTCGAGGTGTTTCTGATGAATATGGAAACAGGCAAACAGACACGTCTTACCTACAACAAGGCTTTTGATGCTTTTCCATCATTCTCTCCGGACGGAAAAACCATCTGCTTCAGTTCCACCCGCGGTGTAAAAAAAGATGTCAGGGGAATGAGTATATATCTGATGGATATCAGCTCCCTTTTATAACAGGACATAACTTGACAATGATACTTATTACAGGTTCGGCAGGATTTATAGGCAGTGCCGTAACATGTGCATTAAACCGTCAGGGAAGATCTGACATACTCCTGTCTGACAGGTTCGGGGAAAGGGAAAAATGGCAAAATATTGTCGGTACCCGGTACAAACGTTTTATTCACCGTGATGACCTGTTTGCGTTTCTCCGTGAAAACCCTCTGGCAAAAGACATAAAAGCAATTATTCATCTCGGGGCCTGCTCTGATACAACAGAAACAGACATGGACTATCTTCTGGAAAATAATGTCAGCTTTTCAATCAGGCTTTGCCAGTGGTCAATAGAAAACAGCGTGCGTTTTGTCTATGCATCATCGGCTGCAGTCTATGGTGATGGAAGCCTTGGATTTTCCGATGATGATAATATAACCCCAACGCTCAGGCCTTTAAACAAGTACGGTTTTTCAAAGTGGATGTTTGACATGTGGGTTCTGGAAAACGGACTTGCCGGAAAGGTCGCGGGCCTCAGGTTTTTTAATGTTTTCGGCCCTAATGAATACCACAAGGCAAAAATGGCAAGCGTTCTGTTTCATATTTTCCCACAGGCAGTAAAGGATGGAAAAGTCCGTCTGTTCAAATCCCATCGCAGCGACATACCGGACGGGGATCAGGCCCGGGACTTTGTCTACATTGATGAGGCAGTTGACATCAGCCTTTTTCTACTCAACAACCCTGAAGTTAACGGTATATTTAATGCGGGAACAGGCATGGCTCACAGTTTTAAAGAACTTGCACATGGCCTGTTCGAAGGATTAGGAAAGTCTCCTGTTATAGAATATTTTCCAATGCCAGAGGAGTTGCGCGAGCGATATCAGTACTATACCAGGGCTGATATGAGCCGCATCAGAAACGCAGGATATCCCGTGAAGGAAGACAGGTTCAAAGAAAATGTGGCCTGCTATGTAAAGAAATATCTCCTGCCGGGGAATCTCTACCTAACTGAAAGATCTGTCTGATACAACGTTTACTGTCATTGCGGGCATGGCAAAGCAATCTTGTGCTATCTGTCAAATAGATTGCCACGGCCAGAGCCTGTCCCGATTTATCGTGGATCCTCGCAATGACAATCTATTTCTTGCGTCATTACAGGCTTGACATGGCTCTATTGACTTTTTACTGTTTTTTCAGTCCTGAATAAGTTTTTCCACCATTTTCCGGACTGCTTCTAATGATCCGGGGCTGAATGTCCAGGGTGAACATCTTTCCATGTCAGCTTTTCGAATACTGTCCTCAAACGGCAAATAACCTATCACATCCATGCCCCTGGTGTTATCTTCAAAAAAACACCTGTCATGTTCATTCCGGACCTTGTTTGCCACAAGGGAAATTTTTGTAAGCTTTATATCATCTGCAAGTTCTTTTATTTTAAGGGCTGTTTCAATACTTCTTTTGCCAGGCTCAACCACCACAATAAGTCTTTCAACTGCCTGGGCTGTAGCACGTCCCAGATGTTCAATTCCTGCCTCCATGTCCATTATCACAGCCTCTTTTCTGAACAGCAGCAGGTTCTGTATCATGTTCTTTAACATTGTGCTTTCAGGACAGATACACCCCCCACCTCCCTGTTTGACAGTTCCCATCAGCAGCAGCTTAATCCCGTCTTTTTCTTTCCAGAGCTTTTCCGGAAGGTCATCCACCTTTGGGTTCAATTTAAAAAAAGAGCCTATACTGCCCGGTTTTGCACCTGTTCTTTCCTCAATCAGTTCCTTCATCTCAACAAGAGGAGTAATCTTAATGTCCTCCGGAAAGCCAAGTGCTGATGCCAGGTTGGCATCAGGGTCAGCATCAACCGCAAGCACACTATAGCCCTTATCACTAAAGGCTTTGCATAAAAGAGAAGCAACTGTGGTTTTGCCTGCCCCTCCTTTGCCGGTAACTGCCAGTTTAATTGATTTTTCCATAATATCTCCTTATCAGCCGATTGCCGTATTGTCAAAACTCAACCACAGAGTGTTTCTCTGAGAACCGGTTTATTGTTGTCAAAACTTTTCAATGCCTTTCTCCGTATCCTTTCGCGCATAAATGCGCTCCTACCCTTCTTTTCATTTATCCTTTGTGCATGGTTTCCTGTTTTCCTTTTTGGTGCACTCATAAAAATTTTGACACTACTTGTTTTGCCCTGTTACAGAAACTTAACCTGTTTGTATTCTGTATAAAAACAGTATGATTCAGGCAAAGCAAGTATTATATTTGATTGCTTTCAGCAATGTCAACATGCTTTCTCTTGACTTTTTATCATAAAAAGGATTATTCTGTCCCGAATAAGATAAAATCAAACTTAATTTGAGGTGGAGGAAACAATATGAGCAGAGAGGAGCTTGAAAAGCTGACTGTGACAAAGCTAAGAGAGGTCGCCATGGAGTATCCTGAAATCACAGGCGCTACCGGCATGAAAAAAACCGACCTTGTTGTGGCAATCCTTAAGGCCAGGGGTGAGCCCATAAAGAAGGAGAAAAAGGATGCTGTACACATAGCTGAAATCAAAAAAAAGATCCGGAGTTTAAAGCTCGAGAAAGAAAAGGCCCTGTCTGAAAAAGAAAGTAAAAAGGTTATTCAACTTAAAAAACAGCTGAAAAAGCTTAAAAAACAGACGAGACAAATGGCAGACGATAAAAAGAAGCTTCGGAAGAAAGGTCAGAGTGCGTGAGGGAAAGAATCAGCAGTGACATTAAAACAGCAATGAAGGAGAAAAATGCGTTCAGGCTTTCAACCCTGAGAATGATTCTCGCAGAACTGCAGCGAAAAGAAAAAGAAAAGGGAACTCTGGTTGATAACCAGACAGCAAATCAGATCCTTCAAAGCATGACAAGGAAGGGAAAAGAAGCTGTGGAGCAGTTCCGCAAAGGCGGAAGAGATGATCTTGCAGAAAAAGAACTGCTTGAAATAAAGATAATTGCAGAATATCTTCCCAAACAGCTTTCAGATGATAAAATTAAAGAACACGTATTGTCAGCTATTTCTGAGCTTGGAGTAAAAGGCCCCGGGGAAATAGGCAGAATCATGGGAGTTCTTATGAAAAAGCTCTCCGGACAGGCTGATGGCAGTTCATTAAGCAGGATTGTAAAGGAAGAACTCCAAAAATTAGAATCATGAAGGGAAAGATATTAATAGATAAACAATTCTGCAAAGGGTGTAGATATTGTGTTGAATTTTGTCCCAAGGGAGCTATCAGGCTGTCAACAGCACTTAACAGCAAGGGATATTCTTTTGCGGAATTTGATGAAAAAAAAAGCTGCACAGGTTGTGCTACATGTGCCCTTATGTGTCCTGAGACTGCAATAGAGGTGTATCGTGAATAAGCAGCTTATGTACGGGACATACGCAATTGGTGAAGCAGCAATACAGGCTGGGTGCACCTGTTATTTCGGCTATCCCATCACACCACAAAACGAACTCCCTGAATATATGTCCCGCAGGCTTCTGGAAGTCCCGGGCGGTGTTTTTATTCAGGCAGAAAGCGAACTTGCTGCCATAAACATGGTTCTTGGGGCCAGTGTGGCAGGTGCAAGGGTAATGACATCTTCCAGCAGTCCCGGCATCAGCCTTAAGCAGGAGGGGATATCTTTTCTTGCCGGCTCGGAACTGCCTGCAGTAATTGTAAATATTGTCAGGGGAGGACCGGGCCTGGGCAACATTGCTCCGGCGCAGTCTGACTATTTTCAGGCAACCCGGGGTGGTGGCCATGGCGATTATAAAACAATAGTCCTGGCTCCGGCATCTGTCCAGGAAATGGCTGACCTGACTTTTCTTGCTTTTGATCTTTCAGATCAATATCGAATGCCTGCATTGATTCTGGGGGATGGGATGTTGGGCCAAATAATGGAGCCCGTTGTTATTCCTGCCAGAAAAAAAAAGAAACTCCCGGAAAAAGATTATATCCTGACGGGTGCCAGGGGCCGCCCTGCCAGGCTTGTAAAGTCTCTTATTTTAGATACCAGACAGATGGAGGACCACAACTGGAAGCTTGTCAGGAAATTCCAGAGAGTAAAACAAAACGAAACACGCTGGGAGAGTTTCCTCCTTGAGGATGCTGAAATGGTAGTCATAGCGTATGGTACTGCCGCACGAATAGCCAAAGGCTCAATTAACAGACTCAAAAAAGAGGACCCGGATATCAAGATAGGGATGATTCGCCCTATTACACTCAGCCCCTTTCCGGAAAAAATAATAAGGGAAACAGCCGGAAAAGTCAGTGATTTTTTTGTCTTTGAAATGAGTACAGGACAAATGGTTGAAGACGTAAAACTCTCACTTGAAGGCAGGGGAACCGTTCATTTTTATGGCAGACCAGGGGGTGTTTCCCCCACACCTGCCGAAGTTGCACGAATAATGGCACGTCACTACCCTCAATCCAAAAGTACAGGAAAAAAATGAAAAAGGTTTATTCAAGGCCTAAATCGCTGAAAAAAGTTCCCATGCATTACTGCCCGGGCTGTGGACACAGTATAATTCACCGCCTCATAGCAGAGTTGCTTGACGAGATGAGTCTTCGTGAAACAGCAATATGTGTACCTCCGGCAGGATGTGCGGTACTGGCTTACAATTATTTAGATATTGATATGGTTGAAGCACCCCATGGTCGTGCAACAGCTGTAGCAACAGGTATTAAGCGTGTGCGCCCTGACAATATGGTTTTTTCCTATCAGGGAGATGGAGACCTTGCCGCCATTGGAACTGCTGAGACTCTTCATACCGCAAACAGGGGTGAGTTGATCTCTGTCATTTTTGTTAATAATGCCATATATGGGATGACCGGAGGTCAAATGGCTCCAACAACACTTGCGGGACAGATAACCACAACCAGCCCCTCAGGAAGAAACACAAAAACAGAAGGACCGCCAATCAGGGTGTGCGAACTGCTGTCCACTCTTGAGAACACCACATACCTTGAACGGGTTGCGGTGAACAGTCCTGCCAACATTAAAAAAACAAAAAAAGCCATTAAAAAAGCTTTTCAGCATCAGCAGAAAAAAACAGGCTTTTCTCTTGTTGAAATTTTATCATCATGTCCTACTAACTGGAAGATGGACCCCTTAAAGTCCTGCAGATGGATAGATGAGATAATGGTAAAGGAATTTCCCTTGGGAGTCATAAAAGAGGTAAAATGTTAATCAAGACCATGTTTTCCGGATTTGGCGGACAGGGAGTTCTTTCAACAGGACAAACACTGGCAAAAGCTGCAATGCTGGAAAACAAGCATGTAACCTATCTGCCATCATACGGAGCGGAAGTCAGGGGGGGCACTGCAAACTGTACGGTTACTATCTCGGATAAAGATATTGCATCACCCATTGCCTCTGAGCCGGAGTTTGTTGTAGCCCTGAATCAGCCCTCTTTTTTCAGGTTTCAAAATCTTCTCCGGGCAGGAGGCTTTTTGCTTTATAATTCTTCATTAGTTAAGCCTGCTTCTGTAAGAGGGGACATTGAAACCCTGGGAATACCTTCAACAGGACTTGCTGCAGACCTGGGCAATGTCAGGGTGTCGAACATGGTTATACTTGGGGCTTTTATCCGCATAAGCAATCTTATATCGCTAAAACTTTTACTAAAAAACCTTCCTGACATTTTAGGCCCCGGCAAACTCAGGTTGCTGGAGATAAACAAAAAGGCATTTCAGGCTGGTTATAATTATATAAAGGAATAGGAAAATGGTTATAAAACAGCTTTCTGTTGTTTTAAAAAACCTGCCGGGAATACTTACTGATTTGAGCGAAATACTTGGCAGGGAAGGGGTAAACATACGTGCTATCTCTGTGGCTGACACCTCTGATGTCAGTACAGTCCGGTTTGTAGTTGATGATCCGGAAAAAGCACTGAATATTTTAAAGGGGCATGACTTTTCAGTCTATCAAACAGAAGTCCTTGCTGTTGAAACGCCTGATCATCCGGGCGGTCTGAATGCTGTTGTCAAACCGTTAAAAGATGCTGAGATCAACATTCACTTTCTGTACCCGTTCCTGGGCAGGACAAGCAACCAGGCCATTGTAATACTTGGTGTTGATAAAATTGAAGAAGCGGAAAACGTGCTGAAACGAAACTGGGTCCATATTATTGGAAAAGAACTATACAATCTGTAGCGAGGAAATAAAGAATGGCTGATCAATATTGTGATCGATGCGGCAAGTATCTTCCTGAGGGAAGCATTAAATATTCTGTTCATATTCAAATCCTTTCAGACTTTGATGGGATTATCCTGTATGAAGGAGAAAACAGTAGAGAAGATACACAAAAAATTTTCAGCGAAGCCGAATCCATGGACGAAAATGAGCTGGAGGAAGAGCTTTTTCAGGAGCTTACATTTACTCTGTGCGAAAACTGCAAAACAAAATTTGCCAGAGACCCTTTTGACAGGGGCACCGGGTTTTTAAAAACAGGGAAAAGTATTGAGAGATTATTTCATTAACTGTACTTTTAAAAACAATTAACTTGCAAACTGAAAAGGAGAACACCATGACAAGTAAATATCAAAAATTTCCTGTTCCACCTTATCCCGGGGAAAGGACTCCCGGTAAGGAAAGCCTTGTAAAGGTGGCTGCTCTGCAGATGGAGCCACACATCGGCAATAAAGACCGGAATATCGAGGAAACCCTTAAAATTATTGATGAAGCAGGAAAAAACGGCGCAGAGCTTATGGTGCTTCCTGAGCTGTGCAGTACCGGCTATATTTTTAACTCAAGAAAAGAGGCCTTTGACCTTTCAGAAGAGGTTCCTGAAGGACCAACCACACAGGAATGGATCAAGGCTGCCAAAAAACATAATGCTTATATCTGCGCAGGAATCACTGAAAGAGAGATGAATCATCTTTACAACAGTGTTGTTGTTGTGGGGCCTGACGGATATGTGGGAACCTACAGAAAAACACATTTGTGGAGCGAGGAGAAGCTCTGGTTTGAACCGGGAGACCTGGGTTTTCCTGTTTTCAGTCTTCCTTTTGGAAAGATAGGCTGCCGTATCTGTTACGATATATGGTTTCCTGAAGTCAGCAGAATTCTTGTTGCCCAGGGAGCTGATATAATATGTGATTCCACAAACTGGGTCGTGGTTGATCCCCTGCAGACCAAGGAAAAACCCACTGCAGCATATTCTGCACAGCAGATGTCATTGATGAATTCTGTGTACAGCGTATGCGCAGACCGCGTTGGAGAGGAACGAGGTTGCACATTCATAGGAAGCAGCTGTATTACTGACCCGGGCGGTGGTTTTGTGGCAGGACCCGGCGACCCTGACAAACCTGAAGTAGTAATGGCTGAAGTCAATCTGATGCTTGCCCGTTATCGCCACTGGTCAGATTTTAACAACCCCCTTACAGACAGGCGAACAGATCTCTATGATGAATATCTCGGCTATTTGCCTGATGAAGCATGGGAATAGCACAAGCATTAACTGCTTTGACAAAACCTGGAAAAGCTCTGCATATTTTTGCGGAGCTTTTCCGGGTTTTACATAAATCAAACACATTATGAGAATCCTGGGCATTGATTACGGGACAAAAACAATCGGAATTGCTGTAAGTGATGAGACTGGTTTGATAGGACATGGTATTGGAAAAATTGACCACAAAAACCTCCGGCATGTCCTGCAGGAGTTGAATAAAAAGATACAGGAATATAAAGTTGAAAAAATAGTTGTCGGACTTCCCAAAAATATGGACGGAAGTCTGGGGGAATCAGCAGATCAGGTTTCAAAATTTGTGGAAAGCCTCAAAGGCAAATTCAACATACCGATCGACACATGGGATGAGCGGCTGAGTACGGTTGAAGCTGAGCGTGTTCTTATTTCAGCAGACATGAGCCGGCGGAAAAGAAAAAAGGTAATTGACAAAGTTGCCGCTTCAATAATCCTCCAGGGATATCTGGACTATATTAACAATAATCCTTCCTGACAATTTATGAAAAAATTTCTTTGTCTTTTTCTTGTCATCTCTTTTATAGCCCTCTGTCAGATTTTTTTCAGTTTCTATCGGTACTGTGTAACCCCATACAAAAACAGGGATTTAAAAGTCAGCCTGCATGTGCCCAGAGGAAGCAGCTTAAATAAAATTTCTCTTCTTCTTGAAAAAAAAGGCCTGATTGAGGAAAGATTTAAATTTAAGCTTCTTGCAAAACTTAAAAATGCTGAGCATAAAATAAAATCCGGGGAATACAGTTTCTCACACCCCGCATCTCCTCTTGAAATACTGGATAAATTAATTCGCGGTGAGGTGAAAACTTATTCAATAACAATTCCTGAAGGCAGCACGATTTTTGATATAGCCAGAGAAATGGAAAACGCGGGGCTGGGAACTGCGGAATCTGTTTTAAAGATGGCAACTGATGTTTCTTTTGTCAAATCTCTTGGCATTGATGGTAAGAGCCTTGAAGGGTATCTGTTTCCTGACACTTACAGTTTCACTAAGGGGACAAAACCCGACGAAATTCTGAAAACAATGACTGCCAGGTTTAAAGAGGTATTTGTACCGGAGCTTAAAGGCAAGCAAACAAAAACAGTATTGTCTGAAAAAGATATTATAATTCTTGCATCTCTAATTGAAAAAGAAACCGCACGCAAATCTGAAAAACCTGTTGTAGCTGCTGTTTTTTTAAACCGCCTGAAAAAAAGAATGCGCCTTGAATGTGATCCAACTGTTATATATGGTCTCAAGTGTGAAAATCCGGGATTTAACAAGAGACTGAGAAAAAAACACTTGAAAAAAAAGACCCCTTACAATACCTACCGTATTTACGGGCTCCCACCCGGCCCAATATGCAACCCGGGCCTCGAATCAATAAAAGCTGTACTTAACCCTGCAAAGACAGACTACCTGTATTTTGTTTCAAAAAATGACGGCACACACAAATTTTCCAGAACATTTAAAGAACATAACAAAGCAGTATATTCTTTTCAGAAAAGGCGAAAGCTATCCGCACCCGGCAAAAAAAAAGAAAATTTGGAGAAGAATAACTAATTGACATCTGTGGGATTTACATAGTTTAATAATGTTAAATATCAGAACAATATCCGGGTTGATACTGTGTGTTACGGGCATACTCCTTGTAAAACTGCAGAATTTTACGGGATCAGAAGGAATGGTTTCAATTTTGTCCTACTGTTCAGGCATACTTGTTGCGTTTTCCGGGTTAGCTTTCTTTGCTTCAGGTCTGAAAAAAAGGGTCCTTGTAAAAGTTAAAATCTGTCCAAACTGCTTTCACAAAAATGACTCCGGGGAGCCATGCTGCAGGAGATGCAGTAAACCCTTTCCCTGATAGTCTTTTATTGAATTCACACTTTTTGATCTGTTTTGTAAGGGATGAACATAACAAATAATTTTAAAAACAGAATTTTTTTTCTCATGCTGTTTGCAGCAGGTTTGATGCTTCCTGTGCCTGCTTTCAACGCAGCAGCAGGCATTAAAATCTCAGCATCTGATAAAAATTTCATAACATTTCCCATGTTCGGCATGCCTGCAATCTGGCTGAAAAATTCCACGGATGATCCATATGTTGCAATTGATTCTTCCCTGACTGATACTGATTTTCCATGGAATAATTCCGAAACATGGTCTGTTTTTTTTAGAAAATCTAAAGGGCCTGTTTTTTTTGAGGAAGAAATTGCAGTGGCTTATGTTGAAAATGATGCTTCAAAATACTTTCTGCATCTTTCAATACCTCAACACCTTCCTGTTGACCTGTATGATTTGGAGGTATCTCTAAAGACTGGAAAAACTGTCTGTTCCAGCTGTCAGCCGAACGCTGTAAAGATAATTGAAAAAAGGAAAGATCATTATCTGGCAGTCCATGTTACAGACATTCATGTGGATGATTTCAGAGGCTCCATCCGCAACTATTCAGAGACTGAAGGGTACAAGGCAATAAAAAAAATGATGCACATGGTTAATCTCCTGGACCCTGAATTTGTAATAATAACCGGTGACCATGTATTTGGTATGTCCTATATGAAAGAATATCCCCACCTTTATGATCTGCTGCAGGGCTTTGATGTTCCGATCTTCATGTCCATTGGTAACCATGATGCAATAAACCACAGCTATTCAATGGCCATTGACAATGTGGACGGCCTTAAAATTTTTGAAGATAATTTTGCACCTTTGAATTTTACCTTCAGATATGGTGCGCTTAAGTACATTTCTTTGAACACCATGGACTGGAGCGCTCTGGACAGAAAGGGGAAAAGCATCTTCACTATGACTCCAGGAGGCCAGACAGGAACCGCCCAGCTTGACTGGTTCGAAAGTGAACTTGCTGTAACAGATGCCAGCCTTATCCTTGTGGGCTATCACCATCCACCCCAGAATTCATTTTTAGGCGATGGCTCTTACAGAGTAATGGAACTGGCCAGAGAATATAATGTGGATCTGGTTTTGACAGGGCACACCCACAGCGACGCGGTAAGTTTTGATGATGATGTTATCTATTTGACAACAGCAAGTCTATCGTTTAACGAATTCGATGGCTCCTATCCTGCATTCAGAATACTTGAAGTGCAGGACAATGAACTTGTTTCCTGGAATTACGAAGAGCCCAGGTGGTCAGTTCCTGTTTACATGAACAGCTCTCCCTATTCTCCCCTCTGGAACCTCAGCACACCTGCCCTTTTTTCTGTTTATTCACCATCAAATAATGGGAACCATTCAACCGTAACAGCTTCAATAACAAACTCTCTTGTTGATAATTACAGCGAATTAAGCCTTGAGTTTGTAGTGCCTGTTCCATCGTCCAACAGGACCTACAAAGTAACCAATGGAGAGGTGGTTGACATGTATGACACAGGGGCTCATCAAATCTGGTACGTTAAAACAGACATATCTGCTGAATCATGCAAAGAGGTCACTATAACCGATGAAAACAGGTGATGAGGGCGCAATGAACAAAATCTTTATGACATACCTGAAACGTGGTCAGGATAAAAATCAGGTGAAAATTGTTGTGTTTCACAAGGGAACCAGGGAACATCTTAAAAATTTAATCGGTTTTTTGCGTAATCAGAACATTAATTGCTCGGAAATACCGCAGCAGGACAAAAAAAAGATGGAGGAGCTTTCATACTTTAACGAAGGATTTTACATCACTCTGGACCCTGACCGGTGGTCATTCTATGAGCTGAGAAGTTATATTCAGACTTATGCAGATTCATGTGAAGAAGATGCAGTGCTCAGGGACACACTTCGTCAGGAGCTGAGCACCTGTGATGAAGATATTGTTTTTGATGATCAGTTCTATGTACAACTGACAACAGAAATAGACAAGTGCAAAAACCTGTATTACCAGGAAAACATGTCCATTAGCCTGTTTTTAAGCAGCCTGCTGAAGCTTCTTCGCCAGAACCTTCAGCTTTACTGGGCCGCAGCTAAACTGATGGATATTCAGACAAGAAGGGTAAGCTACCTGAACCTTGATCCTCCATCATTGCCGCGAAATGATATTCTCAAATCCTGCAGCAGCAGCCCCTCCGGATCTGTTTTCAGACAGACCATTGAGTTTTGTGGAATGCATATTGCCGATATATACGGCAAGCCAGGCCCTTTCAGCCCAGCACCTTCGGTTACCAATAAATTTCTGTTGTATGTTATTACGCATATAGAAAATTTTATTTATGGCCATCTTATCCATAAGATGGAAACATATCGCCTGAAAAGCGAGTTGGCCGAATTAAGAAAACAGCAGCAGCCTTCCACGCCTCTTCCTCCCGAACGGGAGCAGATAACCAGAAAAAAACACCGGCTTCTGCTGCTTGGAGATACCCAGCTCAGTAACGGCCAAATTTATTCTGCCTTTTCCCACTTTGATTTTGACAGGAAAAACATTGAGCTGCATACTGAATGGGACAAATATCGTGCCTATGATACCAACAGCCTGCTTGCCGTGCGTTCACGATATGACGGAATCCTGCTTGGCCCCATGCCACACAGCATGAAGGGCGATCTGTCAGATGGAGACGGCCTGATTGCACAGATGCAGCACGAGCCTGACCGCTATCCTCCATTTGTTGTTCTGCGCGATAAAAGAGGCAAGCTGAAGATAACAAAAGAATCCCTCAAAAGTGCAATAAAAGACCTGGTTTTCAAATTAGACCAGGTCAGCAGTTACAAGTGATGCTCTGGCGCAGTGCACCATCTGCAAATTCCGGGATAATAAGCTCATGACAGCAGGAGAACAATCCCTTTGAAAATTTCAAAATCAATTCGCAAAAAAAATATGCTCATCCTGTTTGCCCTTTTAACGCACCTACTGGCATTACAAGCCTGCACAAGTCAGGACCATGGATATAAAGTTGAAACACTTAAAAATGGAATAAAAGTTATAGTAGGTGAACTGACCTGGCAGGAGTGGAAAAAAGCTGCGGGCTGGAAATCTTATAGTGCTGAGAACTACATTCCGGAAGATGATCTGTTAGGGGCAATTAATACATTAGCAAATTCAGATGATGTATCTTTTCTGTTTTTCGGAGCCTCATGGTGCCCTGATTCTGAAACAGAAATGCCAAAAGTTTTTAAGCTGTTCAAACGTGCAGGGGTTTCTTTTGAAAAAATTAAACTTTTCGGCCTGAGCCTGAAAAAAGATGAGCCTGCGGGTATTGCCCGGGCTTATAATATTGAACGCGTCCCCACCCTTGTTATGCTCCAGGGGGGGAAAGAGATCGGCAGAATTGTTGAGTTTCCAAAAAAAACCTGGGAAGAAGATCTGTTAATGATGTAATGGTGAGACAGCTGCACAGCCTGAATACAAAAAAGTATGATTTTTTGATGCTTCACTGCCAGTTGGAGTTTGTTTCATAGCCCAGTTTAATCAGCAGGCTGCCGTATTTTTCTTTTATTTTTTCAAGCTGTTGTTTATTAAATACAGGCTTCCATTGCCCCTTTTTACCATGGCGTACAAACATGTTCTTTCTGTTGTTTGAAAGATAATCAACCTCTTCTGCAGACTGTTCCATCCATGTCATCCCCTGAAATGAGTATTTTTTAATGGCTCTTTTTATCAATGATCTGTCATATTCAACCCCAAGATGATTGAGGATACCGATAAGGGTGCTTTCCGGATTGTCAAGCATATCTTCATACCTGATGGCAATTATCCGGTCTCTGTGTTCAAGCCAGCTTTTTATATTTTCATCCCAGCTGCCTAATTTCAGTTTTTGAAAAAGCTTACCGGAGATGAAAAGATTAAAATATTCTTCAAACTCAAGACAGCTGTCCTGCTTTGCAAGGTAATGGAAAAAAGATACAATAACATCCCTCACATCCCTGTACAGATAAACGGTTCTGGGATAATCACTGCAGTACATTTCGTGCGATTTTATGATGCGGGGTCTTTTGGCAGACACCAGGAAATCATTTTCGTGCCTGTAAAGATCAGGCGCAAACCCCTCTATACTGTTAAAATTCAAACATGTAACATTATGAAGTGCTGAGGCCAGAAGAAACCTGAGCCATGTGTTGCCTGAGCGGGGATATGACACCAGGAATATATCATCATCAAAAACCTCTATCTCCTTTGCACCGGTTCTGATTGTTTTAGATACCCTGCTGAAAGCATCAGGCTTTTCCGATATAATGTTCAGGCTTATGGGATAGCCCTGAACATGCAGGGTGCTGGTATCCTGAAAAAAATTAAAAGCATCCACAACCTTCACGTTTTCAAACCCTGCTTTCAGAAGGAACTCCTCAAGAAACTCATGATTTAAACCAGCGTTATGATAATCATATTTGTCTACATGGCCACCGAACATCATGCGCATTACGTTAAACCGTTCCCGTGCTGAAAGTTTATCCTTCATGAGAAACAGACGGCAGAGCTTGTCCATATCAGGTACACTTATATATAGCTTGCCCCGCGGCATCAAGACCCGGTGAAGTTCTTTCAGCACACCCGGCAGTTCATCAGTATAATCAAAATGTTCAATAACATGCGAAGCATAAATATCTGAAAAGGTTTCATCAGGAAAGCGGGAAAGATCCTTTGCATTACCAACATGATCAACATGAGGGGCATTAATGATGTTGAAAACTTCCCATCCCTGATGTGCTGAGCTTCCGCCAATGTGCAGTTTTCTTGTGGACAGTTCTTTGTCATGGCTGACTGCATGACTGTGCACTACTGAGGATAAGGCATGGGACCGGCACCATTTCTTCCATATCTGCCTGTAGGACTTTTCAATATAAGCGGTAAATTTTTTTGCGTCGGTCAGGGGTGATTTTAAAACAGCCTCTCTCAAACCAGCACGGCAGTCTTTCAGCTGCTCAACATCAGCTGACAGGCTGACAGCCCTTGAAACATAAGCATCATGTGTTGGTGTTATCCAGTCCGGCCTTCCAATGGCAGACAGCAGGCTTGATCCGACCCTGGATGAATGCCTGTCTCCCTCTAATACAATTACCGGAACTCCCATCCAGAGGGTCTCACATGTGGTTGTGGTACCATTGTATGGAAACGGGTCAAGGGCTATATCTATACGGTTATAAAGGGCAAGATGATCAGTCAGGGAAGGAATCTCGCTCATCAGCTCGATTCTGTCGGAGGATATTCCGTTTTCTGAAAACATTTTTATAAAACGATCCCGGTTATATCTGTCAGAAAGCTGCCCTGATTTCAGAATCAATCTTGACCCTGGTACAGATTTCAGAATCCGTGCCCACAGATCCACAACCAGAGGGGTAACTTTGTTAAGATTATTGAATGAGCCGAATGTTATATAACCATTTTTGAGTGCCGGAAGGATTTCAACATCAGGTGAATTTTCAGGTGGATTGTAGCAGAGAAAACAGCTGGGAATACGAACGAGTTTTTCTGTGGAAAAATTATCGGACTGCCCTTCAGGGTCTGCATGTGAATCAGTAAAACGGTAGTCCATGGTGGAAAGTCCTGTGGTATCAGGATACCCAAGCCAGGAAACCTGAACAGGAGCGGGTTTCCTGGCAAACAGCATCATCCGGTTATTGGCGGTGTGGCCTGCAAGGTCAATCAGGATATCAATTCTGTGCTTTCGCACAAGAGCTTCCACCTCTTCATGAGAGGTGCCCAAAATATCACACCAGTGATCTGCCAGCCCCCGGAGCCTTTCGGTTACATAATCCTGTTTTTTGACATTAGCATAGCAGAATATTTCAAAAGAAGAATGATCATGGTTTGCAAGCACAGGTTCAACAAAAAAGGAGACAGAATGCAGATGAAAATCAGGAGAAACATAACCAATGCGCAGTCTGCGGTCAGGATCAGGGCTGTTATCATGTTGCTTTTGTGAGGATTCAAAGGCAGCAGCATGCTTTTTTGCCCATCGTTTGTGCTCGCTGAAAATACAGTCTCTGTCAAGGCTGGAATGATAATGGAGATTCAGCAGCAGATTGGAATGAGCCTCCGAAAAATCCGGTTTGATTTCAAGGGCTTTATTAAAACATTCATATGCCTCTTCAAGTTTTCCCAGCTCCTTAAATGCTACTCCGAGGTTGTTGTACGCCTCATCAAGATCAGGTTTAAAGCCAATGGCAGATTTGTAATGTTTAACTGCTTCCCTGATTCTTCCGCTTTGCTGCAGAGCAATACCAAGGTTCAGATGTGCTTTATCATAATCCGGCTTTAACCGGATCGCTTCCCTGAAGTGTTTTACAGCAGCACTTGTTTGACAGCGTTCCTGCAGGATAATACCGATATTGTAATGTGCGTCTGCATATCCCGGACTTAAACGAAGAGCCTTTTTATAGTGGTAAAAAGCTTCCTTCTGCTTATCCCTGCTTTTCAGAATATTTCCAATATTATTATACGCATGTGCATAATCAGGTTTTATACGGACTGCCTTCTGGTAATTGTGCAATGCAGCATCTATGTTGCCCTGCTCCCTTAAAGCATTACCCAGGTTGTTATAGGCATGTGCATGATCGGGATTAAGGGCAATGGCCTTTTCATAATGCTTAACAGCATAATCAAGATTGCCAAGTTGCTGCGATATGATTCCGCAGTTGTAATGCGCATCAGGATAATCAGGCTGAAGGGTTAGAGCTTTCTGGTAAGATTCAAGCGCGGTGTTGAATTCCCCCTGTGCCCTGTAAGCATTGCCCCTGTTCAGGTAATAAACTGACACAGACGGGTTCAATTTTATGGCCCTGCTGAAGCATGCAAGGGCCGGGTCATATTTTTTAGCCTGGTATGCTATCAGGCCAAGCAGATGGTGAGCATCAGGATTGCGGGGATTATTATTGATTATTTGACGGTATATTATTTCTGCCTGCCGGAGATTGCCTGAGCTGTGAAGCTGCATAGCGGTTTGCAGACTGTTTGGCACAATCTGGCTGGGCATTGCTCCAGATCTCCTGATGTTTTGCCTTGTTACTTTGATTTTCCTTGATTTTCTTTTCAATCTTTTCCTCCACGTTTTTTCTCTCTATCTATATGAAGCAAAAATTGTACCGGACAGGAAAAGAACTCATTACAATCCCCGCTGCAAATTCCAGGATAAAAAATGTGATTTTCATCAAATTTCTTGATAGAATATTCTTCTCCCTCTATAAAAAACATCGTTTCCATTAATAAAATGAAAGACAAAGACAAGACAAAAAAACAGCTGATAAATGAACTTGAAGAAATGCGTCAAAAGGTTACAGAACTGAAGGCTATTGAGACAGAGCACGAATTTGCTGAAAAAGAGCTGAGGCAAACAAAAGAATATTTAGACAATATCATTGAAAGCTCCCTTGATTCCATCGTTGTTACTGACAGCAAAGGATATATTGCCAGGGTTAACAGGTTTTTTTTAAAACTGACAGGAAACAGGGAAGATGAGGTAATAGGCAAGCATATTGCTGCATTTTCTCCGCCAAAGGAGGGAATATATAAGACAACTACAGGTGAACTGGTACAGATAAACCAGGAATTTTTTAATGCCATAGCAATTAGATCTTCCAGTTTGATTGAAAACGGCAAAATACCTCTCTGGGAAACATATCTCATTCGCAAGGACAAAAAGTTGGTTCCTGTTGAAGAGAACATAGTTTATCTGTTCGATTCGGAACATAATATTATTGGGGCAGTCGGATCAATAAGGGATATTACAAAAAGAAAAAAAGTGGAAAAAGAATTTATAAAAGTAAGGGATTCGTTAAAAAATAAAGTTATAGAGATGTCTATTATCAATGACATCAGTGAAGTTTTATTGAGCACCCGGAAATTAAATGAAATTCTTCACATGATTTTAATTGGAGCCACATCCTATCATGGTTTGGGTTTTAACCGGGCCTTTCTTTTTTTAATAAACAAAGAGAAGCATATTCTGGAGGGTAAAATAGCTACCGGTTCTCTGAGTGCTGAGGAGGCATACAAAATCTGGTCACAGCTGAAACCAGCCAGCCATACTCTGAAAGAAATTCTCAAATCCCGGCATGGAGAGTTGTCAAAAGAGGATGCACCGATAAATGAACTGGTAAAGCAGATGCAAATACCTTTAAAGGGAACAGAAACTGTCTTTACCCATGCTGTATTTAAGCAGAAATCCTATAATATTATAAACGGAAAACATAATCGTTTTGTTGATAATGCCTTTTTAAGAATTCTTGGAACAGATTCTTTTGCTCTGGTTCCACTGGTCGCAAGAGGCAAAACCCTTGGTGTACTTCTCGCAGATAATTTTGTTAACAGAAAAGCTATCTCAGATGAAGATGTGAAACGCTTAAGGGCTTTTGCCAACCATGCCAGTCTTGCAATTGAAAACTCTCATCTTTACAAAAGTGTTGAAGAAAAAGTTGAGGAACTCAGCAGTGCTTACAATGAACTGAAGAAAAACCGTGATAAACTTCTCCGCTATGAACGGCTATCTGCAGTTGGTGAGATGGCAGCCAAGGTAGCACATGACATCAGAAATCCTCTGACAGCTGTGGGTGGCTTTGCAAGACGCATCCTGAAAACAGATCAGGGCAGGGCATTAAACAAAAAGTATATGAAGATCATAGTAAAGGAAATTGATCGCCTGGAAAAAATCCTTGGCGACCTGCTCTGCTTTACAGCACCTGCGGTTCCTGATTTTAATACTGCTGATTTGAACAGTATCATTAAAAGCACATTTGAGATCCTTGACCTTGAGATAGAGCAAAACAATATTATCCTTAAAGAACAGCTTGATCCCCATCTGCCTCAACTGCTGATAGATGAAAATCAGATCAGGCGTGTGCTTAACAACATAATTAAAAATGCCATTGAGGCAATGCCTGAAGGAGGAACAATTACTGTTTCGACTGCTGTTGAGGGTCAATTGGTGAAAACTGAAGTTCATGATACAGGGGTAGGCATCTCAGATAATGATATTGGCAAACTGTTTGACCCCTTTTTTACCAGCAAATCTACAGGTTCCGGGCTGGGTCTGACACTGTCAGCCCAAATCATCAGAAATCACGGGGGTACCATTGAAGTGAGAAAGGCAGAACATAAAGGCACAATTTTCACCTTAAAGCTGCCGGTAAAAACACTGCCTGGATAAAAGCATGTGTCAAATTGGGGACAGGTTCATATTGTCTCCTGTCCTGTTTTAACGTGAACCCGTCCCCAATTTAAGCAGTATGTAATTAACCTAATATGGACAAAAATACGAGGAAATAACTTGACATTTGATTTTTAATATGATATAAAGTTTTGATTTATGAAAATGGTGTTAATTAGATAGTTTTATTTAATTTTTACAAAGAGTGCTGATTATACTTAATATGCAGGGAAATCATACTAAGTATTGAGTTGGGGGACAAAAATGGTGGGGGGAAACAGGACAAAAGTTCTGAATATTTATTTTGTTGAAGATACCGCCTTTAGGTTGAAAGAATACCAAAAGGCGGTTTTTTATTTCATAGATAGAAAGGAAAAATAAAATGAAAGAAAGGAAAAAATTTGTACTCATTGTAACAGCAGCCATACTGCTACCACTTTTGTATAACTCTGCGGCATTGGCTCAAAATGTCCTGGCTGGGGTCGATCTCTGGGTAACACTGCCAGGTGATGCCAGACATGATTTTGGTGGCGGGATTGACTGCCCTGCGATCCCGCCAGACTTTTTCGAACCCGGCTCAGATCCCTTTACTGGTTCGGTAGATTTCGAAGGCCTGCCATTGAGTCCTCAACTGGGCTCTGCTGATACGATTGTAGAACGGGCGGGCGATGCAGTACTCCCCCAGTGCCCCTCTTCTGATACAGTGACCATAGAAATAGTGGCACTAAGTTTGGTGAGCAGCACCCCTATCGTAGTAACTTATAATGGCGGACAAAACCCGGAGAACTGGGATGTTCAGATGTGCTTATCGAGCACTGTTTCCCAGGGAACAGGTTCCATGACTATTAATAAAGATTGCGACAGCGGCGGCAGTTTTTCAGCCGTACTACCCGTAATTCCAAAGTTTATATTCACCAGGGTGGACCCGCCGCACAACCAAATTGTCTGGGATTATGGCTGGGGCCCGGACACAACAACATATACTGTCACAGACGGTCACTGGCTGTACGACAGTCATGGCTACAACGTGATTACCACTTCAGGCGGAGTTTCGGTGGACCACGATTGTGATGGTGCATCTGATGTGACGGTTGGTGCAAGCAGTAATTTTTACCCGGGACTTCAGGCCACACCCTGCAACAGCTGTCCAGGCCTAACACCAGCTTACAGCATGGTCAAAACCTTATGGCAATCCATAAATTGTGGATTTCACGGTGTTTATCCGCCACAATCTGCAGCAGCTGTCCCCACCTTGTCGGAATGGGGCATGATTGTTCTGGTACTTCTTTTGCTGGCTGCAGGAACAATTGCTGTTGTTTGCAAGCGCAGGGCAATAACATAAACAATAGCATCATGGTTCATGAACTGTCATGGGAAAGAAATCCACTCATCAACGAAGACTTGCTAAATCAGAAAAAGTTGAGAAAATTTCCTTAAAACAGAGGTTAAACCCACTCCTCTCTTTTAGACATCCCATTACCCGGTTCTGTTTTCTCTTCCTGGCTTTGCTTGTTACCGGCACCCTGTTTTTATCTTTGGAACCGGTTAAGCAAATTATTATTTTTCCGGCTACAATGCTTATTGCCTCTCAGGTCGCCTGGATTCTGAAAATATTGGGACTAAAGGTATATGTCAGTGGTATAACAATTAGCGGGTCAGGCTTTGCAGTAAAAATTGTAACAAACTGTAACGCCATTTTTGAAATTTTTCTATTCCTCTCTGCTGTCATATCCTTTCCCGCTTTGATAAAAGAGAAATTGACCGGGTGCGTTCTGGGTGCTGCTTTAATCTATCTGTTAAATCTTATACGCATAGCCCTTCTTTTTCTGACAGGTGTATATAACCTGCAGTATTTTGAGGAGACACATATTTATGTTGCTCAGAGTGTTTTTATTGTCATGGTGGCCATTTTCTGGTTATTCTGGGTCGGAAAGTGTGTCAGGAGTGTCCCTGCCCAATAGTATGTTAAAATTTCTTGCCAGGTTCATTCTTTTCAATTTCGCCACTTTCATTTTATGGTTCTTTATACACTCTTATTATGAAACAGCCTTTGGTTTTATTATGGTAAAAGCCAACCAGATTTTCGGCCTTCTGCCCTTTACTGATCCGAAAATAATAAATGGTGAATTAGTCTGCCGGTTTGGAGGTAAGGCCACCTGTCATTTTAATATGATTGCGATTGTTCTCAGTATTTTCATCACCATTCCTCTGATTCTTTCTTCATCGGGTGTTGGTTTATTGAACAGAATCAAAATGATATTAACAGGGCTCGTGATATTGTTTTTTTTTCAGCTGTTGTTATCGTTTATAATAACCCATGCGGATATTTATGAAAATTATCCGCTTTTACTTCAAAGGGGAATGAAAATTGACCGGATAATTTCCTATACTCCTGCAAAAGCTATGATGTTTTTATGGTTAAACCATTTTTTCAAAAACGTACTTCTGTTTCCAGTGGCAGTGGGGATCTGGGTCGGTGTGGTAAGCTATTATAAAAAATCATACGGGGGGGACTGGATAAGAAATCTGTTTTAACCCGGATTTTGCAGCAGGGGGTGTCTGAACTATTGTACTGCTAATTCAGTTACTCAGCCTGGTCCTGCCCCAGCGCCATTATCTCAGCATCCCATCCATCAGGTGGTTTTGCCTGTTTTCAGAACCATATAACCAACAATTCCCGACACAAATGACCCTGCAATTATTGCTAATTTATCTGTGTATTTAAAAATAGTGTCATCTTCAAATGCTAATGAGGCTATAAATAAACTCATGGTAAATCCAATACCTGTTAATACTGACACCCCGTAAAGTTGCATCCAGTTACTGTCTTTTGGGATTTCTGCCAGTTTAAGTTTTATTGCAAACCAGCTGAATCCAAAAACACCAGCCTGCTTACCAATAAACAACCCGAGCATAATACCGGCCGGAACAGGGCCAGCCATTTTGTTAAAAGATATTTCGGTAATATTTACACCTGCATTCACGAATGCAAATAGCGGGAGAACGAAAAATGCAACCCAAAAATGAAGATTATGCTCTATCTCTTTAAGGGGTGAGACTGGTTGCTTGTTTTCATCTTTTGCATTCAATGGAATCGAAAATGCCAATGCTACCCCTGCCAGTGTTGCATGGACTCCGGATTTAAGAACACTTATCCATAATATCGTTCCGACAATAAAATAAGCTGCTTTTTTCGAGATGCCACAGATATTAAGAACGATTAAAACAGCCAAAGAAATAATTGCAACAGTAATAGATACTGTGGACAGCTTGGTTGTATAAAAAATGGCAATAATTACTATTGCTCCTAAATCATCAATAATGGCTAATGCCATTAAAAATATTTTAAGTGAAATGGGAACTCGATTGCCTAACAGAGAAAGAATGCCTAATGCAAAAGCAATATCGGTTGCTGTTGGTATTGCCCACCCATTAACAGCAACCGGATTATTTTTGCTGAAGATTAAATAGATTCCTGCCGGAACAACCATTCCACCAACAGCAGCTATTCCAGGTAATGCGATTTGGCTTAAAGATGACAGATGGCCTTCCAGTATTTCTCTCTTCACTTCCAGGCCAATCAACAAAAAGAAAACAGCCATCAGGCCATCATTCACCCAAAGATAAAGTGACTTATCAAGATGCAATGCACCAACTCGTATTTCTACAGGTGTGCGCAAAAATGACGTGTACAGTGGGGACATTGCTGTATTGCTTAAAACAAGCGCTAAAACAGTTGCAAATATTAACAAAATGCCACTTGTAGATTCTTTTTTTATAAATTCTTCAATTGCTTTCATTTAAGTCCTGTTTCAGGGAAATGTGGGGACACTGGAAATGTCAGAAAAGGCATTTTAACGGGTCTGTTCAAAAATGTCCAGATGCAAAGCGCGGGAGATCATCTGGTTCCGGGGGGTTCCGGGGGACAGGATACTTAATTATGTGTTGTTTTTGGCCATTTTTGGAAGGGGGCCGGGCTTTTGTTTGCGTAAAACTCCGTTCAATATTGTTTCAGGCTCTCCTACAAGTGCCTCAGATCCCAACGGCCTCCCTGTTCGTTCATAACTTTGTATAACTTTTTTCTCATACGCATTGGCACTGTTCCAAGCATATTTCTCTGTCTCCCTTACAACCTGTATCAATAATTAAGTATCCTGTCCCCGGAATGCACTCGGGACAGATAGGGGTTTTTCAACAGCCCCACAGGCTGCTTTTTCTTCCTCGAATGGATGGAACGGTTAGAAAGTGCTGCTACATGATCAGCGTGGTGGAGTTCCGGGCTATATCCAGAACAGAGGAGGGCAGTATTCCCATAAACAGAACACCAGCAGCAGCAATGACAAGGGCAAGAATAATAGCACCTGTTGGGGTAAGCATGACAATATCCTGCTCAGGTTCTTTAAAATACATTGTGACAATAACCCGCAGGTAGTAATAGATTGATATAACACTGTTTATAACACCGAAAATGGCAAGCCATATAAACCCTGAGTTAATTGCAGCTGTAAAAATATAAAATTTACCCATGAAACCAGCTGTTGGGGGAATGCCTGCCATGGAAAACATGAACACAGCCATAACTAGGCCCATTGCAGGATACTTAAAGCCTAACCCGGCAAAATCCGACAGCTCTGTATATTCTCCATCTTTTTTAGCCAGAAGAGCAATAACCCCGAATGCACCAAGGTTCATAAAGGCA
Source organism: Deltaproteobacteria bacterium (assembly GCA_024276465.1). Taxonomy (GTDB): domain Bacteria; phylum Desulfobacterota; class WTBG01; order CAIYCZ01; family CAIRTM01; genus JAJRXD01. Next base: position 78,782 of record JAJRXD010000034.1, on the reverse strand, counting down.
TAACCAAGCAGATAAAAAAGCATGCCTGATATGGCAAGTTCGCCCCCTGCAACAAAACCCACAAGAAGATACCCTGCATGGGCAATGCTTGAATAAGCCAGCATTCTTTTTATGTTGGACTGGGCAATAGCAACTACATTGCCCACTGTCATGGTCAGCAGTGCAATCACCCACATAATCTGGGTCATATCAACCTGCAAAGACCCTAATGCCACATAAAAAACCCTGATCAGAGCGGCAAAAGCTGCTGCCTTTACCCCTGTGGCCATAAAAGCTGTTACAGAGGTCGGGGCACCTTCATAAACATCCGGAGTCCACATATGAAAAGGAAACATGGCTACCTTGAAGCCAAAACCAACTGTCATGAGGGCCACACCGCCTAACAGCAGGGGACTGTGAACAACCAAGGGATGATCATTTAAAAACCTGCCTATTTTTACAATATCCATTGTCCCTGTTGCCCCGTAAACCAGGGCAAACCCGTAAAGAAGGAACCCTGATGCAAAAGCACCAAGAAGAAAATATTTCAAGGCTGATTCAATGGACTTTTCCCTCTGTTTCTGAAAGCCTGCCAGAGCATAAATTGAAATGGACATGGTTTCCAGTGCAACAAATACCATGAGCAGGTTGCCGGCAGAGCCCATGAACATCATTCCAAGTGCAGCAAACAGCAAAAGGCAGTAATATTCTCCACTGTTAATGGCAGGGGAAATCTTACGGTAATTAATCGAGATGAGAATTGTCAATAATGCAACCACACAAACTATCATGGAGATAAAACGGGCAAAGCTGTCATTTGTCAGCATGCCGCTGAAGGAAGACACTGTCTGGGACCCTGAAAAGACTACAGCTGAAAATGACAGGGCCACACCTGCCAGTGACAGAAATCCAATGGCAGGGCCTTTTTTTTCGCGGGAAAAGACACCTGTTAGCAGAACAGTCAGTGCTGTAATTGCAAGGATTATCTGGGGCAGGATTGCTCTGAAATCCAGCTCAGGGACTACAAATTCCAGCATGTCCATTAATTTCCTCCACTCTCATCCATTATCAATTGTTGACCGGAACGTGCCGCACAAGCCCCGTCCCGAATGCTTTCGGGATAAGCGGGGAAAAGCGGCACAGATCAAAATATAAATATTATTTACCGGGAAGCCCCGCCTTGTAGGCGGGGAGCTTCACTTCTCTCTGAAACAACAGCTGCAATTTTAGCTTCCAGCTGTTCAGCTGTTTCCTGCTGAGCATACATCTCGTAGCGCTTGTTATAGTTCTCTAAAAAATGTTCCACAGTGGCATCCATCTTTCGCAGAAAAAGCCCCGGGAAAAAGCCCATGACAAAAACCAGAATCACCAGGGGCAGCAGTGTGATAATTTCTCTTGCATTTATATCTTTCAGCTTCTGGTTTTCAGGCTTGTCCAGGGGACAGAACATCACACGCTGATACATCCACAGCATGTACATTGCCCCAAGGATTGCACCGGACACAGCAATCACAGCAAAGACAGGATAGCTGCGGAAAGCACCCACAAGAATCATGAATTCTCCGACAAACCCGTTGGTTCCGGGCACTGCCACAGATGACAGGGTAATGATCATGAAAAAAGTGGCAAACACCGGCATTACCTTTGCGATACCGCCAAAGTCCTTTATAAGGCGGGTATGCCTGCGCTCATACAGCATGCCCACAAGCAAAAACAGGGCACCTGTGCTTATCCCGTGGTTGAGCATCTGGTAAAGCCCGCCTTCAATTCCCTGTATGTTAAAAGCAAAAATACCAAGCATGACATACCCCAGGTGGCTGACACTTGAATAGGCAACCAGCTTTTTTATGTCAGGCTGCACCATGGCAACCATGGCCCCGTAGATAATGCCAATAACTGAAAGAGCTGCGATCACAGGTGTGAACTGATGTGTTGCATATGGAAAAAGAGGTATGGCAAACCTCAAAAAACCGTAAGTTCCCATTTTCAGCAATACACCGGCAAGGATGACACTGCCTGCTGTCGGGGCTTCCACATGTGCATCGGGCAGCCATGTATGCAGAGGAAACATGGGAACCTTGATGGCAAATGAAAGAAAAAAAGCCACACAGAGCCAGAACTGAACAGAAACTGGAATGTTCAGGTTGTACAGCTCCAAAAGATTAAAAGTATATACGCCTGTTACCTTGTGGTTATAGTAATACAGGAAAATTATGGCCAGCAGCATGAACACGCTGCCCGCTGCAGTATAAAGGAAAAACTTCAGGGCAGCATATATCCTTCTTGGCCCCCCCCATACTCCAATCAGCATATACATCGGAATCAGCATAAGCTCCCAGAAAACATAGAACAGAACAAGATCAAGCGAAACCAGTGCGCCTAACATGGCGGTTTCCAGAAGCAGCATGCAAACCATGTATTCCTTTACCCATTTCTGGATATAGTTCCAGGAACTGAGTATACAGACAGGGGTAAGGAAAGTAGTCAGGATGACTATCCAGAGGCTGATGCCGTCAATTCCCATAAAATAGCTTATGCCAAGGCTTTTTACCCATGGAACATTTTCTACAAACTGCATCCCGTGTGTGCCGGACTTGAAGTATATCAGCACCGGAAGCGAAATGATGAACTCAATCAGAGAAACAACCAGGGCAGCAGTCCTGAGAGCATCTTTGCGCTCCTTTGAGATGAGCATCACTGTAATCGCTCCGACCAGGGGAAAGAAGGTCACTAAACTGATAATCGGAAAATCCAACTGGTTCATCTACTTTATCTCCCTGCCCTCATTTTTCTATTCTCCATATTTAATTAACCAGCAATCTTTAAGAAATAATAAACCAGCAAAGCAACTGTTCCAAAAATTATCGAAACAGCATAGCACTGAACATACCCTGACTGTATAAGGCGCAATACAGAGCTTCCCCATCCTACGACCCTTGCAACACCATTGACCATTCCGTCAATCATAATCACATCTATAATTTTCCAGAAAAAATTACTTATTCCGTGAAACGGACGAATTATGACCAGGGTGTACAGCTCATCCACATACCATTTGTTAAACAGCATGCGGTGCAACAGGCGGAATTTTTCAGCAAGTTTTTCCGGCAGATCCCTTTTCTTTACATACATTACATAGGCTATATAAATACCGATCAGGGCAATGGCCACTGAGACAGCCATAAGCAGGTATTCCATAAACAGAGACGGATGATGGGCTGCAACATGGGAACCTTCCGCAACATGATGGAGCGACCCGCCTGCTGCCTTTTGAAAAATTTTATCCGGCCCCATACCCATCACAGGATCTAAAAATTTATGAAAGCGGTTGCTTCCGCCAAGTGCATGAGGCACGCCTAAATACCCTCCAATAACCGACAGGACTGCAAGAACCATCAGCGGCACAGTCATTGCTTTTGGAGATTCATGAATATGGTGCTGTACATCCTCTGGTGCACGGTTTTCATTGTAAAATGTCATAAAAATCAGACGGAACATGTAAAAAGCTGTCATTCCTGCTGCCACAGCACCTGTAAGCCAGAGAAGAAAATGACCGTGTGGACTGCTGTAAGCCTGCCAGAGAATTTCATCTTTGCTGAAAAACCCTGAAAGTCCGGGGATTCCTGCAATGGCAAGTGTTGCAATAAACATGGTAATAAAAGTAATCGGGGTTTTTTTCCTCAATCCCCCCATTAAACGCATATCCTGCTCACCACTCATGGCATGAATGACGCTTCCGGCTCCCATGAAGAGCAGGGCTTTAAAAAAGGAGTGGGTAAGCACATGAAACATGCCTGCTGCATAAGCTCCTACTCCCAGCCCTAAAAACATATACCCAAGCTGGCTGACAGTGGAGTAGGCTAAAACTTTTTTAATGTCATTCTGGGCAAGCCCGATTGAAGCGGCAAACAGGGCTGTCAGAGCTCCCACAACTGCAACAACCCCCATGGCAAAAGGTGAGAGGGAGTAGAGGATGTTTGAACGTGCAACCATGTATACACCTGATGTTACCATGGTAGCTGCATGAATCAGCGCACTGACCGGCGTGGGTCCTGCCATGGCATCAGGAAGCCATATATAAAGGGGAATCTGGGCAGACTTGGCAGTGCACCCGGCAAAAAACAAAAGACAGACAAGTGTAACAGTATTAGGAGAAAGAAGATGAACATTGGGGAATACCCGCGAAAACTGAAAAGACCACACACCATGTTCTCCCAGCCCGCAAAACAGCACCAGCATTCCGACAATAAAAAAGAAATCCCCGACCCGGTTGGTGATGAATGCCTTTTTCCCTGCAACAGCATTTGCCTCTTCGCTGAACCAGAAACCGATCAGCAGATAAGAGCACATGCCCACACCCTCCCAGCCAAGAAACATGAGAAGAAAATTATTGGCCAGAATCAGGTTAATCATGGAAAACATGAACAGGTTGAGATATGTAAAAAAGCGGTAATACCGGCCTTCATCATGTGCCATGTACCCGATTGAATAGACATGAATCAAAAATCCGACACCAGTAACAAACATGCACATCAGCATTGAGAGCGGATCGATCTGGTAAGCCACATAGGTTTGCAGCACACCTCCGCTGATCCAGTTAAAACAGGTGAATTCATAAAATCTGTGTTCCGGCTCAAGGCCCAGCATCTGGAAAAATATTATGCAGGTCACCAGGAAGGAAAGTCCAACTGCTCCGCATGCAACCCAGTGGACAATGCTCTTGTTGAACTTTTCGATTCTCTTTCCCAGAAACCCGTTTATTAACACGCCAATGGCTGGAAATACTGGAATCAGCCAGACATAATCAAACATATTCAACTCCTAAGTTTCTAACACAATAACTTTATTTAAAACCTGAATTGCACAATCCTAAAAAACATGATCTTACAACCTACTGTTGGTGTACCAGGATTAAACGGATTTAAGCATTACAAAAGCTTCACCTGGAGGGTGATGCGTAATGCTTACCTCGGAAGCAGACATGGATGTCTGCTGAGAATGAGTGAAATCCTGTTACACTAACTGTTTCTATCTAACAAACCATTACAGGGTCAGGTTATAATTAATTTGCCCAGAACAACAAACAACTTGTTCCTTCTGGGCTTACCATTTCATAATATTAAACCTGTCAACATCAATGGACCCGGCTTTTCGATACATGAGAATAAAAATAGCCAGCCCTACTGCTGCTTCTGCTGCTGCCACTGCCATTATGAACAGCACCATAAAGGTACCTTCAACAGACTGGTTGGCACGGCTGAAAGTAAGAAACACCAGGTTGACCGCCCCGAGCATAATTTCTATACACATAAATACAATAATCGCATTTCTGCGGGTTATGGCCCCTGCAGCGCCTATTACAAACAATAATGCTGACAAAATCAGATATATGTTCTGATGATCTACCATCATTCAAGCTTTTCCTTTCTTGGCCAAAAAGACCGAGCCCACAATCCCGGCAGTAAGCAGTATGGAAACCACTTCAAACGGCAGCAGATAATCGGAAAACAGAAAATTTGAAAGCACTGCCACATGCCCGAACTTTTCCATCATCTGATCGGTTACAGGTCCCTTCAACGCCTCAATTCCACGTCCAACCCCCAATACCAGAAGAACAAAAAAAAGAACCACAAGCATGCCAAGCCCAACAACTTTACTTTTGCGGACAGGTTCCGTGTCTGCTGTTTCCTGTCGCAGGTTCAGCATCATGATTGCGTAGATAATAAACATCATGATAGCACCTGCATAGACTATAATCTGTAAAATTGCGATAAATTCCATCCTGAGCAGAAGGTACAACACTGCCATGAAAAAAAATGATGCCACCATCCACAGGGCACTGTGCACAGTATTACGGGCAAGTATTACCATAAGGGAGGTAATAACCGCCAGCCCACCGCATAAAATCAGCAGGGTTAATTCCATAACTTAACTCCTATATAACTTTCTGTTCAGCATCTGAAGAAAACCCGGATTTCATTTTCCTTTAAAAACAAACTGTTCAGGGTTTTTGAGTTTGGCAATATCAAAATCAAAATCCTGCCGGTTATAATCAACATAGTCATAAACTTTGGTCAGTTCGATTGCATCCCTGGGACAGGCCTCCTCACAAAAACCGCAAAAAATACATCGAATCTCATTGACAATAAATTCCTTCGGATATCTGGTCCCGCCCTCTTCTTCATACGGGGTAATACTTATCGCCCTTGCCGGACATATACATGCACACAGACCGCAGGCTACACATTTCAGCTCACCCCTGTCATCTGTTTTCAGTTTGTGCAGCCCTCTCCATCTCTGACTTACCTCACGCCTTTCAGAGGGGTATTGAATAGTAATAGGCTTTGAAAAAAAATTTTTCAGGGTGTAGACCATCCCCTTTAACAGGGGCACAATAAACTTCCCTGTTTCCGCCCTGCAGCCACTGACATTTTTTATATACTCTTTTTTATTCTCAATCATATATATAAAAACTCCCACCCGGAATTATTCATCAGACAAACAGGCTGTTGCCTAACCGCTAAAAACAAGCATCCACAATCCGGTAAGAAAAATATTTAAAAAACCAGCCGGCAGCAGGACCTTCCAGCCAAGCTTCATGACCTGATCGTACCGGCAGCGGGGGAAGGTTGATCTTTCCCAGATACAGAAAAATATCATTGCAAAGGTTTTAATAAAGAACCATACCACGCCTGGCAAAAACGGACCGTGCCACCCGCCAAGGAACAGTGTGGTTACCATAGCTGCAAAAACAAACATGTGCGCATATTCAGCCATGAAAAACAGTGCGAACTTCATGCTGCTGTATTCCACATTATATCCGCAAGCCAGCTCTGCCTCTGCCTCAGGCATGTCAAAGGGAGTACGGTTAAGCTCTGCCAGCCCGCAGATAATAAAAATAACAAATGCCAGGGGCTGTGCAACAATATTCCACAAGCCAGCCTGTGCATTGACAATACCAACAAGGCTCAGCGTTCCTGAAACCATCACCACGCCAATTACAGCCAGGGCCATGGGCAGTTCATAGCTTATCATCTGGGCTGAAGCACGCAAGCCGCCAAGCACTCCGTATTTATTTCCTGAAGACCATCCCCCAAGCATACATCCATATGAGCCGATAGTGGAAATCCCCAGAACATAAAGAATCCCTATATCCAGATCTGCAAGATACAGGGTAATCTCTTTTCCCATTATAGTGACAGAATCGCCAAACGGAATAACAACCAGCAAAGACAGGGCTGCTGCTATACTGATAATGGGAGCCAGAATAAATACTGGTTTATCAGCGTTCTCAGGCACCAGCTCTTCCTTGAAAAAACCTTTTATTCCATCTGCAATCGGCTGCAGAAGTCCATGAAACCCTACACGCATGGGCCCGTGGCGCAGTTGAACATGCCCAAGAACCTTGCGTTCAAACCAGGTGGAATATGCCACAATAAGCATACTGACCCCAAACACCACCAGGGTTTTGACAAGCAGAATTGTTACAAATTCTATCATACGTAAAATTCCTTTAAGAAGCCCTCTCTACCTTGACTGCACAGACCTTGTATTCCGGGATCTTGGCAACCGGGTCAAGGGCACAGTTGGTCAGCAAATTAACAGCAGCCTCATGAAAATGGAAGGGAACAAATATTACCCCCCGGTCTGTCCGGTCTGTCAAGAGCGCCTTCACCCTGATGCTGCCCCTGCGCGAACCTATGTTTACAAAATCCCCGTCTTTTAAGCCCAACTCCGCAGCATCATCCCTGTTAATCTCAGCTAACAGCTCAGGATACAGCCTGTTCAGTCCACTGCCCTGTCTGGTCATTGTTCCTGTATGAAAATGCTGCAGAACCCGGCCTGTGGTCAGGATAAACGGGTACTGCTTATCCGGAGCTTCAGCAGAGGTTTTGTAATCTATGGCAAAAAACAGCCCCCGGCCACGGGTAAATTTGTTAACGTGCAAAACAGGGGTCCCGGGATGATCTTCAGACAGACAGGGCCAGGCAATCTCATGCTTTTCTATTCGATCATAGGTAACTCCGGCATAGCTTGGGGTAACCTGTCGAATTTCGTCCATGATTTCACGCGAATCAGCATACTGCATGGAATAACCCATTTTTTCAGCAAGCTCTGATATTATCCACCTGTCCTCTTTTGCATCTCCCGGACTGTTTACAGCCTTGCGCACCCGCTGAATTTTGCGCTCGGAATTGGTAAATGTCCCGTCCTTTTCAGCAAAACAGACTCCCGGAAGAACCACATCAGCCTTCTGGGCTGTTTCTGTAAAAAATATATCCTGTACCACAAGAAACTCAAGGGATTCTATACAGTGCTCAATATGGTTCAGGTCAGGATCACTGAGCATGGGGTTTTCACCCATAATGTACATTGCCTTAACACCCCCGGATTCAGCTGCTGAAAACATCTCAGTAAGTGTCAGTCCCGGCTTGTCAGGCAATCCATCCACGCCCCAGGCTTTGGAAAACTTCCGGCGGACACTGTCATCGCCCACCTGCTGATATCCTGTTAAAACATTGGGCAGGGCACCTAAATCGCACGCACCCTGAACATTGTTCTGGCCCCTGAGCGGATTAACCCCTCCGCCCTCCACCCCCACATTACCGCAAAGCATGGCAAGATTACCAAGGGATTTGACATTATCAGTACCGTTTGTATGCTGGGTTATTCCCATGGCATAAAGAATCGATGCAGGGCTGGCCTGCCCATAGATGCGGGCTGCTTCAAACAGGTCCTCCCGGGGGATTCCAGTGATTTTTGAAACATATTCGGGTGTGTATTTTTCAATGCAATTCCTGTAATCATCAAACCCCGTGGTTCGCTCCTCTATATATTTCCTGTCATGCAGGTTTTCATTGATAATTATGTGCATCAGACCATTTATCCAGGCAACATCAGTACCGGGCCGTGGCCGGAGCCACACGCAAGACAGCCCAACAAGGTCTATACGGCGGGGATCAACAACAACAAGCTTTGCCCCTTTTTTTAAAACCGCCTCCTTAATATAATTGGCAAAGACAGGATGATTTTCAGTGGTATTTGTCCCGGTTACAAGGATAGCCTCAGCTTTGAGTACATCCTTAATAGGATTTGTCATTGCTCCGCTTCCAAATGTGGCGGCAAGACCTGCCACCGTGGAGGAGTGTCAGAGACGGGCGCAGTGATCGACATTATTTGTTCCTATCACCGCGCGAATAAACTTCTGAAAAAGATAATTTTCCTCGTTGGTACACCTTGCAGAGGAAAGAGCTGCTATGGCATCCGGGCCGGATTCTTTCTTGATTTTGCTGAGCTGACCGGCAACAAGCGCCAGGGCTTCATCCCAGCCAGCTTCCTGAAACTTGCCGTTTTTCCTGATAAGAGGTTTTGTCAGGCGTTCATCACTGCCTATAAACTCATACCCGAAACGACCCTTGACACAAAGGCTACCCCTATTAACACCAGCATCATCTCTGGTTGTTACGCCGATAACACTATTGTTAAGAACATTCAGCTCCAGCTGGCAGCCGCAGCCGCAATAGGTACATGTGGTCATTACACGCTCAGATATCCATGGCCTGCCCTTATAGCGACTCAGGTTCTCGGTCAAAGCACCGGTTGGACATACCATCAGGCACTCGCCACAGGATTCGCATTTGTCAGGATGAACAGAAACTACCTGGGAACCATATCCGTCACCCCTGATATCAATAGCACCTATTGCCTTGATTTCACGGCAGGCGGTTACGCAGCGAAGACACATGATGCAGCGGTCCGGCCAGTACCGGATCAGGGAAGTAGCATATTCCGAAAGCCTGTCCTGCTTGGGAGCATGATACTCCACCTTATCAATACCAAACTCAAAGACCAGGTCCTGCAGGGTACACTCACCCCCCTTATCACATACCGGACAGTCAAGGGGATGATTAACCAGGATCAGCTTCAGGGAATCCTGCCGTATACGAAAGAGCTGCCCGGAGTTTGTAGTTACTGAAATACCATCCTGAACACGGGTATCACAGGCAGCCATGGGTTGCGTAAACCCCTCAACTTCCACCACACACATCCGGCAGGAACCAATAGGATTCATCCTTTCATGAAAACAGAGGGTCGGAATGCGGACACCTGCTGTTTTTGCAGCTTCAAGAATGGTTTTATCCTTTGAAACTGTAATTTCTATTCCATCAATTGTTAATGTGACATTGCTCATTTTTGTTTTATTGCCAATTAATATAATTGATAAAGCCGTAAAAAGTCAAAATTCGATGGCAAAGTAAAAAGCTTCAAATTCAAGGCGCGCAAGTCCTGAGGAATGAGTCGTACTTACTGTACGTCGCAATGACAAAGGATGCAGCGCAACGCCGAAGTTGGACTTTTTACGAAGCCATCATATTTGTTCATACTGCAACCGTGGCTACCCGGTAACAGCGCAGGCACCGATCAGCTTCCGCCATTGCTTCCCGGGCAGTAAACCCCTGCTCTACTTCATCAAATGTATGTTTTCTGATCTCCGGGGGCAGCATTTCCAGATGCCTGCTTTTTTGACCACCAAGAAGTCCGATTTTCTCTGTTGGGTCAAAAACCTTAACCGCTTCAAAAAACTTGTCAAAGCAGTCATCCTCGTCCAGTTCAATGGGCTGCCCGTTAATCATTCGGTCAATACCAGCAGCTGCTTTCAGCCCTGCAGCACACCCTGTAATAAGCGCGCCCGGGCCTGTCTCACAGTCTCCGCCTGAAAAAAACTTTTTCAGTTTGCTCTGTTTGGTCACTTCATTTACGCTGATTGTACCCCACCTGGTAGTCTCAATGCCCCGGGTTCCCTCAAGCAGAGAAAGGTCTATGCTTTGACCTATTGCCGGAACAACAATATCGCAGTCAATAATAAATTCCGAACCTTCAATGGGAACAGGGCGGCGCCTGCCGCTGTCATCAGGCTCTCCAAGCTCCATGCGTATGCACTCTACGCCAACTACTTTCCCGTTCTCGGCAAGTACCCTTGTAGGGTTTGTAAGATAGTGAAATTTTACCTGCTCCTCCTCTGCATCCCTGATTTCCACGTGGTCAGCAGGCATTTCATTTTTTGTCCGGCGGTATACCAGGTTTACATCACTCTTGTTAACCCGAAAAGAGCAGCGCACGCAGTCTATGGCCACATTGCCTCCACCCACTACCACCACCTTTTTGCCCTCAGGATAGGGGTCCCTGCCTTCATTGATATCCTGCAGGTATTTGACGCCCGGGATGAATCCCCTGTACCCCTGGTCCTCTCCCTTTACCCTCATCATTGTGCTTGACTGGGCTCCGATTGCAAGAAAAACAGCATCACTTTCCTCCTCAATCCGGGAAAGCATAATATCTTTACCCACGGTTGTATTATATTTTATGGTCACGCCCATCTTCTGGATCTGCCCGGCTTCTCCCCGAAGAATATGCCTGGGTAAACGGTAGTCAGGAATACCTATTGCCGACATTCCGCCAGGCTCTCCAAGCCGCTCATAAATGGTGATTCTGTGTCCCCTTTGTGCAAGGTGATAAGCACATGTCAGCCCGGCAGGTCCTGCGCCAACAATGGCCACATTGCCTTTTTTCGCAGATGGCACAACCCGGTATTCAGGTTCTTTTTTTCCCGCCAGCTCACAATCTGCTGCAAACCGTTTAAGATATTTGATCGAAACAGGTTCATCCAGGATGGTCCTCCGGCAGTGGTACTCACATGGCCGGACACATACCCGGCCTACAACACCGGGCAAAGGCAGTCTCTCCCGTATTACATCAAGGGCTTCCTGAAACCTGCCCTCTTTAATGCACTCAACATATTTGGGGATGTCAAGGTGGATAGGACAGGCATCCATGCACGGAGCAGTAAGTTTTGAGATGTATGTGCCAGCAGAAATGGAACCCTTACTGCTGAGTGCTTCAGCAAAATCTTCGGCAAAATATTCCATGGCATGGAGCACTGGAACAGGACCTGACTGTCCGATGTTACACTTTGAGGATTCACTTATTGATTTTGCCAGTCTGCTCAAAATAGACAGATCTGCTGAACTGCCTTTGCCTTCGCAGATTCTTGTCAGGGTGTCAGCCATCACCTTAGTCCCGACACGGCACAAAAAACATTTTCCGCATGATTTTGCCTGCACCTCGGTTATATATTCCCGGCAAAGATCAACAATATTAACGTCCGCAGAACGAAGCACAATACCATACCATCCGAACAGGGCTTTTATTTTCTGATCCTGTTTAAAGTGCCCGGGCAGTGTAACATTGCTTACCGACTCAAAGTCCCTGGGGTCCTTGCCCCGGTTGTCAATGATCTCACCGCCCCAGGAACTGAACAAAATATCTGACATGAAGTTATTCCTAAAACATGAAACAGGTTATTCTATTTATCTGTCAATCTCCCCTAAAACTATATCAATACTGCCGATTATGGAAATAACATCAGCTATCATGTGCCCCACAAGCAGTTTTGGCAGAGCACTTGTCAAAATAAAACAGGGGGACCTGATTTTCATGCGGTAAGGTTTGGATGTGCCATCGCCAACAAGATAAAATCCCAGTTCACCTTTGGATCCCTCTATTGAATGGTAAACCTCTCCCTCCGGCACGGCTGGTCCTTCACACTGGATTTTAAAGCGTCGAATAAGGGCACTTATATCCTGCATTACCTCATCTGTTTCCGGATTGGACACTAATGGATTATCCACCTTTACAGGTCCGTCAGGCAGGTTTTCGATTGCCTGATCAATAATGCGGATTGACTGTTTGAACTCTTCCATGCGAACCAGATACCGGTCATAGACATCACCGTTCTCACCCACTGGCACCTGAAAATCAAAATCATCATAACTGCTGTATGGCAATGCCTTTCGCACATCGTATGCCACCCCTGAACCCCTCAGGCTCGGACCGGTCATCCCGTAATTAACAGCATCCCGGGCTGAAACTGTCCCTACCCCCATAGTGCGTTTCCGCCAGATAATATTGTCTGTGAGCAGAGTGTGATAACCATCAAGCGCTTTTGGTAACCACTTGACAAATTCCCTGACATATTTAACAAAATCAGGGGTAATATCCCTGGCAATACCGCCAACCCGGAGGAATGAAGGTGTCAGGCGGTATCCGGAAAGCTCCTCATTAACATTCATTATCATTTCACGGTCCCGGAAAGTGTAAAACACCACTGTCATTGCACCCATATCAAGAGCATGGCTGCCAAGCCACAGATGGTGGCCCATGATCCTGGCAAGCTCCCCCATAATCACCCTGACATACTGAGCACGCCTGGGCACATCAATCCCCAGCAGCTTTTCTACTGTCATACAGTAGCCAAGGTTGTTAAGGGATGCTGCTGTGTAATCAAGGCGGTCTGTCAGAGGAATAATCTGCTGATAGTTCATACTCTCAGCAATTTTTTCAATTCCTCGATGCAGCTGACCGATATGCGGGGTAACTTTAACAATTGTTTCACCATCCAGTTCCAGCACAAGACGCAGCACACCGTGAGTTGCGGGATGGTGCGGCCCCATATTCAAGGTCATTGTTTTGGCTTCAGCCATTAATTTATTACCTCGGTTTTATACTATTTCAATGGTGTCCGGATCGAACTTTTCATCAAAATCCTTCCCTAACAAAGGATAGTCTTTGCGCAACGGATGTCCCTCAAAATTATCCCACGTCAGGATACGGCGCAGGTCCGGATGTCCTGAAAAGCTAATCCCTAAAAGATCAAACACCTCTCTTTCCGGCCAGTCAGCAGCCTTCCAGATATGGGTAACAGAGGGAATATCTTCCCCCTCGTTTACTTTGAGTTTAATAATAATCCGGCGTGAATCTTCCATTGAAAAAAGAATGTAGACAAGCTCAAAGCGGGGACTACCAGGTGTATAATCTGTTCCAGCAATATCTAAAAGCAGATCAAATCGAAGCAGATCATCATCGTGAAGAAACTTCATCAGCTCCAAAAAGTGGTTTTTTGTGACAGTTATCCAGCTTTCCCCCCGAAATCTGCTCTCTTCCACAACAGCTCCGGGAAAATTCTTTTTGATCCTGTCCAAAACTTCTGCATTTTCCATGAGTACTACCTAACCTCAACTATTCTTCAACATCAGGACGGCAATCCAGTTTCTCTGTCCTGATCTTTGCCTGGAGTTTCATCAACCCTGCCAGCAGGGCTTCCGGCCGCGGCGGGCATCCGGGCACATAGACATCAACCGGAATAATCTGATCAACACCCTGGACCACAGAATAGCTTTGAAATATACCTCCGCTGGAAGCGCATGCGCCCATGGCAATAACCCACTTTGGATCTGCCATCTGTTCATAGATTCGTTTGACCATAACAGACATTTTTTTGGTCAAAGTACCGGCAACTATCATCAGATCGGACTGGCGTGGTGACGGGCGGAAAACTTCAGAGCCAAACCGTGCAATATCATAACTTGCCAGACTGGTGGCCATCATCTCCAGTGCACAGCAGGCCAGACCAAAAGTGCAGGGCCATACTGAATTGCTTCGGCCCCAGTTAATCAAATCAGTCAGGTTTGTAACAAGAATGTTTTCGCCTTTAAGATACTTTTCTATTCCCATTCCAAAGCGCCCTTTTTCCAGACATACAGATAACAGACAAAGAGAATTGCAATAAAAACCATCATCTCGACAAAGCCAAAAAGCCCCAGTTTTTTATAATGAACTGCCCAGGGATACATGAAAACGCATTCAAGGTCAAAAACAAGAAAAAGAAGTGCAACCACGTAATACTTAATCGGGGTTTGTACGTAGGTAGCCCCCTGGGTTTTCATGCCACACTCATAGGGTTCTTTTTTTACTTTAAAGCGACGGAGGGGGCCAAGATTACTGGAAACCACCACTGAAAAAACACCGAAGGCGACTCCCACCAGTATCATGACCAGCACGGGGATATAATTAGTCAGCAATTCTTTCTCCTTATCCGGACAAAAAGGCAGTAACAAAAGTATTGAAGCGGAGATTAAAAAAACACCGAAAAGTCAGTTTCTCTTTTTACAAATACTTTCCGGATACTGAAAATACAGTTTGTAGTCACAGGGCACAAAACAACCCTGAAATAAATGTACTTACTATATACAAAAAAACTGGGACTCGTCAAGAAAAAAATACAGGGGCTTAATCTGAAAATTAAAGTGGACTTTATGAAAAAGGTTTTTATAATGGAAAAATTATAAAAACATGCAAATTAAAAAGGAGGACAAAGTGTGACACGTATTCCCATTATACATAAAGAAGGGATAACACCTTCAATTGCAAGGCTGAAAGCCTTGAAACTTAAGGCAGCAATTCTCCATTCAGGTGGACCAGCTCCTGGCGGCAACAGGGTACTTGCAGGAGGGGCCAAACAGTTTCTTGACATTGGGGTTCCTGTAATCGGCTTTTTAAATGGATATGAGTTTATACAGGAAGTTGCCCCTGAAGACATTGGGGTAAACAGACATTATATAGAAATAACCAGAAGTGTAATTTCCCAGGCCATAGATATGAACAGTTTTATTCTGAGAACATCAAGAGCCAACCCTGGGAAAGATATCAAAAACATTTATGATTTAAATGATCCCCAGAAGACCAAAAGGCTGGACCATATCCTTGACATGTTTGAACAGTTGGAAGTTGGGGTCCTTATTTCCATTGGGGGGGATGACACCCTTAAGACAGCAAATTATCTTTGTGAAATTTCCAGAAGAAGGCTGATTGAAAATCATGAGCAGCTTTTTCAGGGGGCTGTTATTCATGTTCCTAAAACAATTGACAATGATTATTACGGGATACCATGGACTTTTGGTTATTTTACCGCGGCAGAAGGAGCCGGCCGTGTGGTGCGCGGTCTGTATGATGATGCAAAAGCAACTAACTGTTATCATGTTGTGGAATTAATGGGCCGAAAGGCCGGGTGGTACACTGCTGCAGCAAGCATCTATGCCAGAGGCACAAAAGCCATTATACCTGAAGACTATGAAGGCAACAAACCCTTCAATATTGAGGAGGCTGCCAGTGACCTCCTCAATATTGTTATCAGGCGTGAAGCAGACGACAAAGGATATGGCCTTTTCTGTATAGCAGAGGGACTGGCTGACAAACTGTCTGAAGAGGAAAAGGAAAAAATGGATAAAGACAGGCACGGCAACCTTAAAATGTCTGAAGCAAAAATAGGGGAAAAGCTGGTAAAAGAGCTGGAACGTCTGTACAGTGAAAAAACAGGAAGGGGAAAAAGTTTCAAATCCCAGATTGCAGGTTATGAAACCAGACAAAATCCAGCATCCCTTTATGATGCTCTTTTGACATCACAGCTTGGGGTGGGCGCATATCGTCTTTGCGAACAGGGTCGGTTTGGTGAAATGGTAACAGTCCGTGACAACCTTGAAATTGATGGCATACCTTTCGGCAAGCTTATAGACCCTGAAACTCTCAGGGTCAGAAATCGCAACATTGATAAACGGGGAGATTTCTATAATCTGCTGCGTTCACTGGAAGAACATTTTTCTCACTAAGAGAGCCTGTCATATTTGTAGTTAATTATTTCTCAGGAGGTAAAACCAATGCCCATATATGAGTTCAGATGCAAACAGTGCAGCACTGTTAACGAGTTTCTTTCAAAAATGGGAGATACCGGCAAAACACTTGCCTGCAGGTCATGTGGAAGCAAAAACCTGGAAAAGATGTTATCTGTTACATCTATCCCTTCAAATTCTTTTCCTGATACCAGCAAAGCATGCTGTGGGGGTGGAGAAGAACAATGCTACAGTTCTGGCTGTGATACAGGATGCTGCAGGAGATAAAATTGACCCAAATTATTCACGCTAAAAAAGTTTGTGAACAGCTTGATTGCTACGGGGTCTTTTATCCCATTTTGTCTGTGTCGAGTACGGGTGGTTTTCTGCAGGTACAAGGCGTCACATGTTTGAGCGCAGCGAGTTTGTGACGCCGCCGCTGAAAATCCCCTTGCGAGGGTAGCCGCAGGCCCGGACAAAGGGTGGCTTTTCTTTTGCATACTTTTCTTTGGCCAGCAAAGAAAAGTATGGGGCGCTTGCGTCTTATTTATTTCTTTCTCCCTGAATTGCTCAAAGCTGTTCGGACCGCACAGCTGAAACCCGTGGTTTAAAAAGTTCAATCATGAAAAAAAACATAATAGGCATCATTTCTGACACCCACGACAACAGAAAAAATATTGTAAAAGCAGTTGAAATTTTCAACACCAGAAAAACCGGGCTTGTCATTCATGCAGGGGATTTTATCGCACCATTTACTGTCCTTGATTTCAGCAGGTTAAACTGCCCCATGGAAATGGTTTTTGGGAATAATGACGGTGAAAGGATCGGCCTTGACAGGGCATTTAAAAGCCTGGGCAACCTTCTGCCCGGACCCAGAACATTCCAGCACAACGGAAAGCGGTTTCTCATAATGCACGAGGAGGGGTGCCTTGAAGAAACCGTAAAATCCGGTGGTATTGATATTATAATATATGGCCACACCCATGAAGTGGATATCAGGCAGGGGCATCCTCTTGTCATAAATCCGGGGGAAGCAGGAGGATGGCTCAAAGGAAGGTCAACCATAGCTGTTCTTGATCTGTTAAAAATGGATGTAGAGGTAATTGATCTGAATTCGTAAAAAGGTAAACCCTAATCAGTTTTGGTAATTTCTCTAAACAATTTTCCCGCAAAATCACTCAAAGTATCATCCCTTGCGCCCATAACAGCAATGACATCACCGGGCTGAACCCTCTTTTTTACGGCCATTACAGCCTCTTTCCTGTCCTTAACATATAAGGCACCCGGCACATTCACTCTGCTAAGCAGGTCCATTGAAGAGATGTTTCTGTCTGCTGTTCCCCCTGCATCATAAATATCAAGACAGATCAGAAAATCCGGCAAGCTGAGAGCACTGTTGAATGCACGGGCAAGCTCCTTCAGCAGAAACCTTGTGGGCCCATAACCGTGAGGCTGAAAAACCACAAAAACCCTTTTGCCCATCTGTTTAAGAGTGGATATGGATGCAGTAATCTTATCCGGATTGTGAGCAAAATCATCAATTACGATTATGCTGTTTTTCTGACCCACAATATCAAGCCGCCTTTTTATTCCCCTGAAAAGCACAAGACCCTTTTTTACTGTTTCCATTGGAACATCAAGTGCCCTGCCAACAGCAATAGATGCCAGCGCATTGTAAACATTATGAGTTCCCGGGACATTTATGATAAAAGAAGTTTCCTCAACCTGAAACCGTGTTTCGTTTCCGCAACTTTCAATCTTTTTCGCTGAAAAACAGTTCGTTTTGTTCAAACCAAATGTTACTGCATTCTGTAACCCGATTTTTCCTGACTCAGGGCAGTCACCATTCATAATAAAATGTTTCGAGGTATTTGAAGAAAAGGTTTGAAACAGATCCCTCAGTTCATCTGTTTCCTTATGATCTTTGGATATATTGGTAATTACACCGATTTCAGGAAAAAATTTTGTGATGCTTCCGTCACTTTCATCAACTTCTGAAACCAGCAGATCAGAGCTTCCCTTTTTAGCATTACCAATAATACTGCCTGACACATAATGCTTTATCACACCCCCGTTAATGACTGTAGGGTCCTTTCCTGCTGCATCAAGTATTGAGGCAACCATACCGGTAACCGTGCTTTTACCGCTTGTGCCTGCTATGCCGATTCCGAAAGACATATTGAAAAGCTCTGCAAGAAGCCCGGCTCTGTGGATCACAGGGATATTTAATGATCTGGCCTTTACTGTCTCTGTGTTGTTTTTTTCAATTGCAGATGACACAACCATAAAGTCAATATCTTCTGAAATTGAAGTTTCATTCTGCGGGAACAAAAAAATTCCCTGTTTTTGTAATTTGTTAAAAAAAACCCTGTTTTTCTTTTGGTCAAAATTGCGGTCAGATCCTCCCACCCAGTTTCCACGCTGATGAAGTATCTGCGCAAGAGAGCTCATCCCGCTCCCCCCGATTCCTGTAAAATAGTATTTCTTCACGGATTCTGTCTTTTTTCAGATAAATTCAGCATTGTCCTGTCATCAGTAAAAAGTCACATGTCATTGCGGGCATAGCGAAGCAATCTTGTACTATTTGTCAAAAAGATTGCCACGGCCTGCGGCCTCGCAATGACATGCTTTGCTGAGTCGTCACAGACTTGACACAATACTATTTTGTCCATGCACAATTTTCAAAGAAATTCCCTTTAAAAATTTAAACCTCTACAGGGGAATTTGTAACAAAACTCCCACGGAACCGCAACAGGAAAAGATTATAAATTTAACAAACAGATTCCCGTTTTCACGGGAATGACAGTACTGTTTGTCAGCACGGACTCAAACTGTCATACCCGTGCAGAAACTGTGTCGTAACAGGCTTTTGGTAGCCGCAAACTTCAGTTTGCGCCTTTGGCACATAATTTCAATATGTTACGCCCCCTAAGCAGGACAGCTACCCTCCTCATTCATAATTGCGACACAGTTTCACAAACTTTACATCCAGGAAAATATATTAAATTGCATATATTCCTTGAAGTTTTTTCATCCGGATAATATTATTAAGGTTAATGTAAAAAAATATGGCAGGATTCTATCATGCAGAAAATTTTAATTATAGATGATGACGCACACCTGGTCGAAAATGTTGAGACATACCTTAAAGACTTCGGCTACCGGACAGAATCTGCTCTCAACGGCAGGGAAGGTCTGAAACAGGTTGAATCCTTTCAGCCCGACCTCATAATTCTTGATTTGATGATGCCTGAAATTGATGGTCTTGAGATTTGCAGAGAAATCAGAAAGGCAAGCTCCGTCCCGATTGTAATGCTTACTGCCCGCGGTGAAGAATCTGACGTTGTATCAGGGCTTGAGGTCGGTGCAGATGATTACCTTACCAAGCCTTTCAGCCTTCGCGAGCTTGTTGCCCGAATCAAAGCCCGGCTCAGAAGGCCATCGTCAGCTCAGGGCAGTTCCTCTCATGGAAAAGACGTTATCATCTGCAGTGACCTGACCGTGGACAACTCCAGAAGAGAGGTTTTTAAAAAGGGTAACAAAATCATCCTGACCAGCACGGAATTTAACCTTCTTTGGCTGATGGCCTCCCGCCCCGGCATTGTTTTCAGCCGGGACAGGCTTCTCGATGAATTGAGGGACCGGGAGCTGGAACCTTTTGACAGATCTATTGATGCACACATCAGCCATCTTCGCAAAAAAATCGAGGACTCCCCTAAAAACCCCAGGCACATTGTTACAGTCTGGGGAATCGGTTATAAATTTGAGGATAACTGAATATGGGTCAGTTCAAAATCGGCATTTACTGGAAAATTTTTTTGACCATCCTTGCATGCATGATCATAAGCTCCTTTGTTATTGCCGTCATGTACCTTGAGCATGCCCCAAAGACAAAAATCCATCCTCAAATTAAAAAAAGCCTTATTCAGCAAACACATCAGATTGCAGATCAGATAAACACCAGGTTTCAAACATCTCATGTAACTCTTGAAAAGATCATAAAAGACATGCATGAAAAAGAACAAACCAACCTGAGAATTTTTGACAAAACCGGAAAAGAAATTGCGGCCTCTATGGAAGAAAGGCTGAAAAAAACAAAACTGCTTTCCAAAGAAATTATTGACAACACACTGCAAACCGGATGGGATATCCAGCTTGTCTATCCATGGTGGGTACTGTCCACCATAGTATCTGTTCCCCTGAAAATCAGCGGTGGGGAGACCCTCATTCTTCAGGGCTATTATCCCCTGACAAAGGGGCGCATTCTGCCCCACGGCCTGCCTGTAATTATCATTATTATTATCCTTGGGGGTCTGACTGTAATTTTATCACGATATCTGACACGACCCATCAGGGAACTGACCAGAGCAACAGAAAAAATGGCAAAGGGGCATTTCGGAACACAGGTTGAAATCAGATCACATGATGAAGTGGGCCAGCTTGCAAAAACATTCAATAACATGTCCAGGCGCCTTGAAGAGCACCGGCGGTCGCGAAGGGAACTTTTCGCGGATATCTCTCATGAAATCCGCTCTCCCCTTGCCAGGATCCTGACCGATGCTGAAATACTTATTGACAGACAGATGGAACCAAAAGAGCGAACACAGCACCTGAAGGCAATCTGCGACGAAGTAAAAAATTTAGACCAGCTGATCGGGGATCTTTCCACTCTGTCCCGTTATGAAAAGAATATGGTGGAAGTCTCATTCAGGCGTTCATCTTTAAAGGATCTGATTTTACAGGCAATTTCTCTTTTTGTCCTTCAAATAGAGGAAAAGGGCATAATCCTGAAACAGGATATTGCAGAAAACATCCCCCCTGTAATGATTGATCCTAAAAGGATCGGGCAGGTCATTTCAAACCTCCTGATGAATGCTCTCCGGTACACACCCAGGGGCAGCACAATTGAAGTAGGCCTGAAACAAAAAGACAGCATGGCAGAAATCTGGGTAAGGGATTCAGGGCCGGGAATTCCAGAGGAAAAACTGCCCTTTATATTTGAGCGTTTTTACAGGGTCGACAAATCCCGTTCACGCTCAACCGGTGGCTCAGGCCTTGGGCTTGCTATTGCCAAGCGGTTTGTGGAAGTCCACGGAGGGGAAATACACGCAGAAAGCAGGCTTGGTGAGGGGACATGCATTGCATTCACACTTCCAGTAACATCTTAACAGGCTGTTAAAAAGCTCTTTTTTCTTTACTTTTTTTCTTTCTTAACATATTTTTATCACAAAGAAAAAATTTGAGTTTTATTTTTCAATCTTTTGTCATTTTAGTTCATTTTAGTCGTTGAAAAAATCATGCCTATACTCCCAAAACCTGAAGAACAAAACAGTTTGAAGCCTGAATCCGCAAAACATAAGAAAATGCGCTCAACCAGGAAAAAACGTTCCAGGCGAAATATATTTCTGTGGATTCTTGTTCCCGGGCTTATAATAGTTTCCCTTGGCGCAGCACTTACACTGCGAATAATAGAAAAAAAAAGGCTTCAGTCCCTTGACGCTTCAGCGAAGGAGGAAAGCATAATTCCTGTAGAAGTCTTTCCGGTAAAAACAGGGGACATATCAAAGTTCATAAGGTCATCAGGTGTTATCCGTGCCTGGCAAAAAGCCATTATTTTGTCCGAGACAGCAGGAAAGGTTGAATCCATCAGTGCAAAAGTAGGTGATTGCCTGGAGATTGGAGCCCCTATACTTAAAATTGATGATGAAATGTTAAGATACACTCTTGAACAGGCTGAAGCCCACGTTCACCAGCTTGAAGCCAACAGGGAAACCAGCAGAAAGGAGTTTGAGAGAAAAAAAGCGCTTTTTAAAAACAAAATTATTTCAGAGCTTGAATTTGATCTGATCAGGGCAAGGGAAAAAGCAGACCATGCTTTGCTTGATTCTGCAAAAGCATCTCTGAAAATTGTCAGGAGGGATCTTCGTGAATCCCTGATAACAAGTCCTATCAGAGGAATTCTTGCAGAACGCTTTGTTGACATCGGGACAAATGTTGCCCGTGGAACAAAGGTGGCAACTGTTATAGACATTGAAAGGGTCAAAATAAATGCCGGGCTGTCTGAAAAGGAGATTGCAAAAATAAAAGAGGGGCAGCAGGTTGAGGTTGAAACAGATGCCTATCCCGGTAAAATCTATTCTGGCACCGTGTACAGTGTCGGCACAAAGGCAGATGATTTTACCCTGTCATTTCCGGTTGAAATTGTGGTGTATAACAACCATAACCTTATTCTGAAGCCTGGAATGACAGCCCGAATTGCCATTAAAA
The DNA here is from genome assembly GCA_024276465.1 of Deltaproteobacteria bacterium. GTDB lineage: Bacteria > Desulfobacterota > WTBG01 > CAIYCZ01 > CAIRTM01 > JAJRXD01. The sequence continues at coordinate 56,034 of JAJRXD010000034.1, read as the reverse complement.
CAGGCACATATTCAGATGCAATTTCTCTGCCTCAGGAAGCTGTTGCAGAAAGAAACGGACGTTATCATGTATGGACCGTTAACAGCGGCCGGGCACATAAGGTTCCTGTTACACCAATTGATACTTTAGGTTCGAAAATTGTAATAAAAGACAGCCTGAAGCCGGGCCAGTATGTGGTTGTCTCAGGACTTGAAAGACTTTTTGAAGGAAGCAGTGTCCATATTATAAAAGAATAGATTTGAGAGTTGTATGTTTCAGGTTAACAATCACTTTTTAACAGGCAGTAACAGCTTCAACTTTGCTATATTCAACGATATAAATATACAATCCTTTTAACCCGAAACACACAACTTGCAACCCGAGTTTTTATCCATGAACCTTGCCAGAATTTCCGTCAACAACTCCGTGACAGTTAATACAATAATGGTTACGGTAATATTTTTGGGACTCATCTCTCTTTCAAAACTTCCCAGAGAATATATGCCTGATGTCAGCTTCAACATGGCTATTATTGTAACTGCATACCCGGGCACGTCCCCCGAGGATGTTGAAAAGCTTATCACTATACCCATTGAAGATGAAATCAGAGATGTTGACAACATCGATTTTATCGCCTCAAAGTCAAGCGAAGGACGGTCACTAGTTTTTGTACGCTTTGAGGATATGTCTGAAAATGAATTCAAGATGATTCTTCAGGACCTGAGATCTGCCGTAAACAAAGTGCATGACCTGCCGGAAGACGCCGAAGACCCTTCCATCATTGAGCTTGAGTCCGGGGAATTGCTGCCTGCCCTTCAGGTAAGCATTACAGGCGATCTCCCGGAAGCTTCTTTGAAGGAACTTGCCGATGAGTTCAACAATCGACTTCTTGAAATTGATCATATTGGAAAGATAGAACTTACAGGTTCACGGGAACGCCAGATATGGGTAAAGGTCAATCCTGACCTTCTTTACAGCCACGGGTTGTCACTTGAACAGATTGTACAGGCACTCAAGTCAACAAATTTCAATATGCCTGCAGGAACCCTTGAGGTTGGAAGCTCGGAATATCTGATTCGAACAATGGGCGAGTATGAACGACCCCAGGCAATAACCAATGTGATTGTCAGGTCCGATCCCGAAGGACACCATGTGAAAATAGGAAACATTGCCGAGGTTGAAGACACTTTTGAGCGGGCCCGTACTCTGTCTTTCTTCAACCAGAAACATGGTGTCAGCTTTAACATTTCAAAGAAAAAAAAGGGCAGTACCATTGCCATAGTAGATCAGATAAAAGAACTTGCAAAAGAGTTTGAAGAGTACAGACTGCCTCCAGGGTGCCGGATCATCATCTCCAATGACAGTTCCATTCAAATCAGAAGCGCAATCCGCAAACTGGGGACAAATGCCATAATGGGCACATTTTTTGTTGTAATTCTCCTGTGCCTGTTTGTTGGCAAACGAAATGCACTGTTTGCCGGTATAGGCATCCCGGTATCCATTATGTGCACATTTATTTTTATGGATTTTGCAGGAGAAAGCCTGAACACAAGCAGCCTTTTTGCCCTTATGATGGTAGTGGGTATAATTGTCGATGATGCTATTGTTATTATTGAAAACTGTTACCGCTACATCCAAAAGGGCTTATCCCCCCGTGAGGCGGCAATTATCGGCACTACTGAGGTTATGAGCCCTGTGTTTGCCGCCTGTTTGACCACTATTGCAGCATTTTTACCTCTCATGCTGATGACCGACATTATAGGAAAGTTCCTGCGGGTAGTTCCTGTGGTAATATGCCTTGCAATTACCGCTTCCCTGCTTGAAGCCTTTCTCATCCTCCCATCGCACATTGCTGACTGGAGCACAAAGGGTAAACACAGCCGCCTGCGTGAACGGGTCATGAACGTACTTGGGAAAATTTATACAAACCAGATTGCATTCGTTCTGAAACGCCGTTATCTGTTTGTTTCCGGAACACTTGCTTCTTTTACTGCATGTCTGTCTCTTCTCATGTTCGGTATTATTGATGTTGACATGTATTCTATGGAGGAGATATCACAGTTTTATGTCCAGGTCAGAATGCCTGCAGGAACAAACCTCAAAAACACAAATACCGTGCTTTCAGAAATAGAAAACCGGATTGTTAAAACACTGCCCGCTCATGAACTTGAGGCAATTGTAACCAATGCCGGTGTGATTTTTACCGAAAATGAATGGATTGTTAACACATCCTGCGGACATATAATGGTTGACCTCGTTGAACAAAACAGCACAAGGCGGTCAATAGATGAAATAATAAGGCAGTGCCGGAAGAGTCTCGAAAATGTGGCCAGGCCAACAAGCATAGAATTTCGCAAACTCAGGGCCGGCCCCCCCATGTCTGCTGATGTTGAGATAAAAGTTGTTGGTAAATACCTGTCAAAAATTCAAAAAGCTTCTGAAGAAGTCAAGAAAACACTGTCGTTAATCCCGGGTGTTTTTGATATCAAAGATGATCTCAGTTTCGGGAAAAAGGATCTGAAAATATATATTGACGAGGACAAGGCAGCTTTGTACGGTCTTGATTTTTTCAGAATTGCTTCCGCCATACGCAATGCCTATGATGGCAAAGTTGCAACGGTTTTTCGTGAAGGTGATGAGGAGGTTGACGTAATAGTCAAGTTTGACCCGGATAAGGTAGGCAATATTGAAAACATAGAAAATATTAAAATCATGACTTCCCAGGGCAGACTTATACCTTTTCGCAATCTGGGTTATGTTAAACTCGAACCAGGCTATACCAAGATAAGACACTTTAAACTTGACAGGGCAGCAACAATTACAGCAAGTGTGGATAAAAAAATAAGTTCAACAGTAAAGGTTAACCAGCTGATTCAGGATAAAACAAAAAAATTAATGAGAAAATATCCGGGTTGCAGGCTCAGGTTTGAGGGAGCTTTCAGGGATATGAAGGAAGCGTTTTCATCGCTTTACAAACTTTTTGCACTGGGAATTTTCTTTATCTATATTATATTAGGTTCCCAGTTCAAATCATACACCCAGCCATTTATTATTCTTTTAACAGTTCCATTTGCATTTATCGGGGCAATTATCTCACTTATAATGACCAATGATCCTTTTTCCATTATTGTATTATATGGTTTTATAGGCCTTGCAGGAATTGCTGTTAATGATGCAATAGTAATGCTCAGTTTTATTAATAATGCACGAAAGCATGGGGCAGGCCGCTGGAGATCGATTATGAAGTCAGGCAGGCTGCGGCTGAGGCCTATCCTGTTAACCTCAATTACAACAATGTTCGGGGTTTTGCCAATGGCACTGGTACTTGGCGGAAAGTCAAAAATCTGGGCTCCAATGGCAAACACACTTTTCTGGGGGCTGGGATTTGCAACCTTCCTGACCCTTTTTATCCTGCCTGCAGTCTATACAATTATTGTGGATGACTTTGGTCTGTGGTGGGAGAAAAAACAGGAGAAACAATGAACAGGGCAGAATCACAGACCTCTTTTTTCACACAGGACTGCTACAATACACCACCTGGCAGAGAACAGCTGCTCCACAAACTGCTTTTACGTTCCAGGATCTATTACATAATAAGATTTCTTGGCGTTGTTTTCGGCTACTGGCCTGCTGCGCGCAGGGGAGATTTTGATATGGAAACATGGCATAAAGCAGCTTTCCATATTTTTAAAATACTTGAAGAAAGCGGTGGCAGGTTCAGCATCAGAGGACTTTCCAGTTTCCGAAAAACTGAAGGCCCGGTGGTTTTTGTTTCAAATCACATGAGCACAACAGAAACACTCATTCTTCCGGCAATGATTTACCCGTATAAAAACCCGGTGTTTGTCATTAAAGAACAGCTGCTGCACATCCCCTTCTTCGGAGCTTTTTTACAGGAGTGTATTGCTGTTACACGAAAAAGCCCTTCCGAAGACTTCAAGCAGGTAATGACAATGGGGGCTGAAATGATCTCAAAGGGCTATTCTATAATAATTTTCCCCCAGGCAACAAGAAACGTGACTTTCGACCCGTCAACCTTCAACACATTAGGAATCAAGCTTGCAAGAAGAAGCAATGTTCCTGTCATTCCACTCGCATTGAAGACTGATTTCTGGAAAGAGGGAAAAATCGTGAAGGATCTTGGCCCTCTTGATCAGAAAAAAATATTACATTTTGAATTCGGAGAACCAATGAATATAGAAGGGAATGGGAAAAAAGAGCACGAACAGATTGTTTCGTTTATTAAAAGCAGGGTGGAAGCATGGGGGAGGGAATGAACTTGTCACGCATGAAAACCGGCTAAAATCTATTCTTTGTTAAGCTTTCTGTATTCCTTAATTGCCAGATCCCTCTTTATCTTTGAAAGCCGGTCAATAATAAGAGTTCCTGCAAGATGATCAATCTCATGCTGAAAAACCCTTGCCAGGAGCCCCTCTGCATTAAAGAACAGTGGCGTTCCCTCCAGGCTGGTTCCCTTTACCTGAACATTTTCGTTTCTTTCAATCTCCACTGACAACTTCGGCAGACACAGACACCCCTCTTCCATTTTTGATTTCCCCTCAGCCATTGTAATTTCAGGATTAATAAGCGTTATGAGCCCCTCTCCGATATCAAGTACAATTATCTGTTTTGTAACAGCCACCTGAGGTGCTGCAAGGCCGATACCGCCTGATGCATACATGGTATCAGCCATGTCCTGAGCAAATTTTACAATGTCAGCACTGATTTCCTGAACCTGACCGCATTTTTTTCTCAGAACAGAATTTGGAAATTTCAACACTTCCAGAACAGCCATGGCAGTTTATCATCCTGTCAGTTTTAATGAATTGCTTTGATTTTCCATTTTACTTAGTTCCTGAACAAAAACCCCATTAATGGTATTTTTCTGTCATTGCGAGGGAAGCATGACCGAAGCAATCTCTTGAAAACAGGGGGATTGCTTCGTCGGGGCCTGCCCCGATTTTATCGGGGTTCCTCACTCCTCGCAATGACAGCTGTTAATCAGGACTTTTCGTTCAGGCACTACTTAAAATCCATGGACCCTTGCCTGTAATTGCAATAGAGTGCTCAAAATGCGCGGAAAGTTTTCCGTCATTTGTTACCGCTGTCCACCCGTCACCAAGAATTTTAATCCTGTAGTCACCCTGGTTTACCATGGGCTCAAGAGCAAAAACCATGCCCTCTTTCAGTCTGGGATTATACGCTGATGGAGAGTAAAAATTGGGAATCTGGGGATCTTCATGGAGGTTTCTGCCGATACCATGGCCAACAAAATCCCTGACAACACTGAACCCATTGGCCTCAACATGGTTTTGAATAGCCATGGAGACATCAGAAAGCCTGTTTCCGACCAGAGCCTTCTCTATCCCTGCATAAAGTGATTTCTCGGTTGCCCTGATAAGTTTCTCTGCTTCATGACTGATTTCAGACACACTGACAGTAATTGCAGCGTCACCATAATACCCGTCAAGCAAAACACCTATGTCAAGGCTTACAATATCACCATTTTTTAATTTCCTTGGTCCTGGAATTCCATGTACAACCTCTTCATTTACAGCAATGCAAAGGGCAGCAGGATACCCCCTGTAACCCTTAAAGGCTGGAATTCCTCCTTTTTTTTTTATGAAATTTTCAGCTATGCTGTCCAGTTGAGCCGTAGATATGCCTGGTGTGATGTTTTTTTTCAATTCATTGAGTGTTTCGGCAACAATCAGGTTGGCTTTACGCAAGCGGTTCAGATCTTCCCTGTTTTTTAACAAAATCACAAATTATTCCCTAATCCTATCCCTGTAAACTTCCCTAACCCCTCCTGAAAGGCAGTGAACGAGTGCCTGGCGAAAACTTGTAGACCCCGCTAACCCCTTTAAATCTTTCTGCGACAGATTTTTTAAGAATGCCTATAACCTTATCACCCTGTTTAACAACAAGACGTGTACGACCTGTCTTGTCAAATAGTTTCAAAGCCTCATCAAGATCCTGATGGCTGTCACATATTTCAAGGGGATGAGACATGATATCTTTTGCTTCTGTTTTATCATAATCCAGAGTTTTTAGCGCAGCCCTTACAAGGTCGTTCGTTGTGATTATGCCGACAGTTTCCTCACCCCTTTTGACAAGGATTGAACCCATGCTTTCAGAAATCATTCTCTGCGCAACCTTCCTGAGTACTGTGTTTTCTTCACAAAATGCAACTTTTGACCTCATAATGTGGAAAACAGGTAAAGCCATCTGCCACCCCCTTTCTACTTTTAAGGCGCTTCAGTTGTTTGTAAATTTTAGTCGCAAAATATTGCTCTCAGGGCTATCACGATAAAGAAAAGTCCACCCAGAAGAAGTAAAAACATGGTTCCGTAATGAAAAAACTGCGCAAGAAGAAAAAGCCTGAACCCCCTGTTTTCTCCCTGTCTGTTTTTTTGCAGATGGTGCTTATACAGCAGGCTGTTTTGCACTATGCTCCGGCCCCCTCTGTTCGGGCATCTAACACGGCCTTAATCTTTTTAAGCCTGGTAAAGCTTTCCCTTTCCATCTCATCAAGCCGCATCCTGATGTATTTAACCGTGGCCTTAAGCCTGGGCATAACAATATATTCAAGGGCATTTACCCTTCGTTTGGTCTTTTCCACCTCAAGGGCAAGTTTTCTGACTGTCTCTTCCACCTCGGCAAGCTTAACAATCATTGACAGGGCATGCTCCAGTTTCCCGCAGGCTTCATCAAGCCGTGAAGACGTGTCGACTAATCCGTATCCACGCCGTATAAAAGTCCTCTCTGCCTTGTTCATTTCTATAAGGGGAACCGTTACCCCCATAATATTTCTTGACTTCATCTGAACTTGAATATCCTGATCAGTATTCCACGAAATCTCTTTGACTGACCCTGTACCCATTATGGCCTGGGATGCCAGCAGATCCTCATATGCCTTTGAAAGATGTGCCTGAGCCTCCTGCCGTATATTACGTACACTGCCTGCAATATTTAAAAATTCCGAAATCAGGGCATCCCTTTTTTCTTTCAGCAGTTTGTGCCCGCGTTCCGCTAAAACAGCCCTTTTCCTGAGATGGAGAAGCTCCATTCTGGTTGGTTTAATTCCCTCAATGATATCTGCTGCCATGTTCTTTTATCCCCAGAGTTACTCTATATTGTTGCTGGTTTAACACGCAACGCATAACACTTATTTTCACCAGCTGATCTCAAACACATTTTTTGCAATAAATACAAAAAAACAACTTCCAGGTTTTCCCTACTTTTTATATTTAGGATGGTATTTCTTTATATGTTCTTCATCAATTCTCTTTAACTCTTTCTCCGGCAAAATCTCCAAAAGCTTCCATCCGGTATCCAGCGTCTCTTCTATTGACCGGTTTTCGTCTCTGTCCTGGACAACAAATTCCTTTTCAAAACCATCGGCAAAATTCAGAAACCTCCTGTCCCTTTCTGTTAACGCCTCTTCCCCCACAACTGCAACCAGGTTCCTGACATCGCGTCCTTCAGCATATCCTGCATAACACTGATCCGACACGCCAAGATGATCCTCCCGGGTTTTGTCAGCTCCTATTCCCTGATTCATAAGGCGCGAAAGGCTTGGAAGAACATCAACAGGCGGATAAATACCACGCCTGTGAAGATCTCTTGAGAGCACAAACTGACCCTCTGTAATATACCCTGTAAGGTCAGGTATCGGATGTGTTATATCGTCATCCGGCATGGAAAGTATCGGCATCTGGGTGATTGATCCCTTGCGCCCGCGTATCCGGCCTGCCCTTTCATAATTCATTGCAAGATCAGTATACATGTATCCCGGATACCCTCGCCTTCCGGGAACTTCTTCACGGGCTGCTGCAATTTCACGAAGAGCCTCGCAATAGTTTGTCATGTCTGTAAGAATTACAAGAACATGCATATCACACTGAAACGCCAGGAACTCTGCTGTTGTCAACGCCATTCTCGGTGTAATTATTCTCTCTATTGCAGGATCATCAGCAAGATTAATAAATGCAACAATCTGCTCCATTGCACCTGTGCGTTCAAAATCCATCATAAAGAAATTCGCTTCTTCACTGGTAATACCCATTGCAGCAAAAACAACCGAGAAAGGCTCTTCTGAACTCAAAACCTTTGCCTGGCGTGCAATCTGTGCAGCAAGCTCGTTATGGGGCATACCTGCTCCCGAAAATATGGGCAGTTTCTGCCCACGAACCAGTGTGTTCATGCCATCGATTGTGGAAATACCGGTCTGAATAAATTCATCAGGAAAAGCCCTGGCAGTCGGATTTATTGATGCTCCGTTAATATCAAGCCTGGTGTTGGAAATTATCTCCGGCCCGTCATCAATCGGCCTTCCTAACCCGTCAAAAAAACGTCCCACCATCTCTTTTGAAACAGCAAGCTTCATGGTATCACCAATAAAGCGCACTGTTGTATTTTTTGTATCAATGCCTGCTGTGCCCTCAAAAACCTGAATAACTGACAATCCCTCGCGTGACTCCAGGACCTGACCTGTTCTCTCCTCTCCGGTTCCGGTCCGAATCTTTACAACCTCTCCATATGCCACCCCGTCTACCCCCTCAACCACCATCAGAGGGCCTGCAACCTCTTTGACCGTTTTATATTCTCTGGTTTTTATGTCAGCATTCATGTTGCCTCTCCTAATGAATTGAATTGTTCTTTGAGCCTGCCCTCTAACGATTTAATCTCCTCGGCAAATGTTTTGTTTGAGATATATTTCATCCTTGATATTTCATCTTTTATCGGAAGCTTGTTTATGCTTTCAATAGAAACGTCCCTGTCAAGAGACTGATTTGCCAGATCGCAGAATTTTATTATTACTTCAAGCATCAGGCACTGCTTTTCCAGAGGACAGTAAGAGTCCATCTTGTGGAAAGCATGCTGCTGAAGGAAATCTTCTCTTACCATTCGGGCAACTTCAAGTGTCAGCCGCTCCCTTTCCGGAAGCGCATCAGGTCCTATGAGCTGAACAATTTCCGCCAACTCCGACTCCTCCTGCAGAATTACCATTGCTCTGCTTCTCATCTTCCTGAATTCAGGAGACAGTGCTTCATCATACCAGCTCTTTGTAAAATCCAGGTAGAGGGAGTAACTTCTCAGCCAGTTAATGGCTGGGAAATGGCGCCTGTCAGCAAGTGTTGAATCAAGCGCCCAGAAAGAGCTGACCACCCTGAGGGTATTCTGTGAAACAGGTTCTGAAAGGTCTCCACCTGGGGGAGAAACAGCCCCGATGATTGAAACAGAGCCATATCTTTCTTCACTGCCAAGAGTTATTACCCTGCCGGCCCGTTCATAGAAACTTGCAATCCTTGTTGCAAGATACGCTGGATATCCTTCCTCGCCGGGCATTTCTTCCAGCCTTCCTGAAATTTCCCGCAAAGCTTCCGCCCACCTTGAGGTAGAGTCAGCCATAATAGCAACATCATATCCCATATCCCGGTAATATTCAGCAATTGTAACTCCCGTATAAATGGAGGCCTCCCTTGCAGCCACCGGCATATTCGATGTGTTTGCAATAAGCGTAGAGCGTTCCATAAGTTTGTAGCCGGTCTTCGGGTCATCAATTTCAGGAAACGTATCAAGAACCTCAGTCATCTCATTCCCGCGTTCCCCGCAACCAACATACACAACCACCTGGGAGTCTGCCCACCGTGCAACCTGGTGCTGGCTGACGGTTTTGCCTGTCCCGAAACCGCCGGGGATAGCAGCAGTTCCACCTTTTGCAATCGGGAAGAAGGTATCATATATCCGTTGTCCGGTAAGAAGCGGAACGCTCGGATCAACCTTTTTTTTGTTAGGTCTGTCATTACGCACAGGCCATCTCTGCTTCATTGTAACCGGTGTTTCTTTCCCGTCTTTTTCAAGTACAGCAACAACATCATTAACAGTAAATGATCCCTTTTTTATCTCGGACACCTTCCCTGAGACACCGGGCGGAACCATAATCTTATGGTCGATAACCTTTGATTCCGGAACAGTGCCGATAATGTCACCCTCAACAACATCTGTGCCTTTCTCAACAGTGGGGGTAAACTCCCACTTAATTTCAGGATCAAGCCCCGGAACATTAATACCTCGTGTAATATAATCACCGACTTTTTCCTTTATCCTGAGTAAAGGCCTCTGAATGCCGTCATAGAAATTTTTTATTATGCCTGGCCCCAGCTCAACGGAAAGAGGCTCCCCGGTGCGCACAACCTTTTCTCCGGGTTTCAGGCCTGAAGTATCTTCATATACCTGTATATATGCCTCGTCCTGATCCAGCCTTATGGTCTCTCCCATCAGGCCTTCTTCCCCGACTCTAACCACCTCATACATTTCACAGCCCTTCATTCCCTTTGCAATTACAAGCGGGCCGGCGATACTTTTTATGCTTCCTTCTTTAAATTCGGACAATGTCACATCCCTCCCCATAAAAAAATTAGCTGCTATGCTACTGGCTTTTAAGCTGTTGTACAAAACAACTGCTGGACTTCTCAGCTCATCATATTTTGCCTGAACATGGTTTTTCGTGCGGGTGCTACTTTACATCCGCACCAATGGCTCTTTTTATAAGCTCCCTGATAGGATCAACGGCCCTGTCAACAGGGCCGGAAACATCAGGGACTTCAACTATTATAGGGGTCATCTTTTTTGAGGACCTGTGGTCTTCCACGGTTCCGCGGTTATCATCTGCAAACCTCTCTGTCAGGATCAAAACACCCACTGCTTCATCCGACAGGATTTTTTTCAGGTTCTCTTTTCCATCTTCTGTACCATAGGTTTTTTTAATACCTGCCAGCCTGAAACCTGTAACTGTATGCTGATCACCGATAACAACAATTTCCATAAATCAAATTCCTAAAACAAATTCCCTTATTTTTTCCGGGGGCATTCCTGCTTCCTTTGCTCTGGAAATGGCCCTGATATTTCTTACCTCCATATCCTTCCGGGACAGATACCCTAAAACAGGAGCAATCCCGTATGGCTGTTTTACAGATGTCTGCCTGCCGATAGAAAGGGCGGTTTCCTCTAAAAATTTTTCAAGGTGAAAGAGCGAGCCATCCTTTTCATGCTCAGGCAGAGCATCCATAAGAGCTTTATAAAAAACAGTTCCTTCAAGCTCTGTAATCAGTGCTCCAACATCGTCCACCTCATCAAACACACTGCAGATTGCCTCCGGCAGTTCTCCTCCGGAAATAAGATATTTTTCTATGTCGCTGAAAAGCAGATGATCCCTTTTTGCCCTGAAAATTATTTTAAGATTTACTGCATCAATCCTTGCAGCAAGGCCCGGATGCAGTGCAAGAAGTTCCCTGTCCGATGTTACGTGGCGCCACATTTCCTCTAACAGTATTTTGTCAAGCAGAAACTCCAGGGGCAGCAGGCTTTTTTCCTGTTCATAGGAAGGAAGCATGTCAGCTAACTGCGCAAAGCATGTCCCTTCAAACAGCGGCAGCAGGTCCTCAACAGAGGATGATTCTGCCATTTTCTTTAAAGTCTCTTCGTCCATCTGGCCGAACGATATCATTTTTTCGTTTATCTCCTCTGCAGGAATGCCCTTCCTGACCCCGCGTATTATGGTTTTTAAATTCATCACATCCCACTGCTGCAGCAGAAAGCTGAACACTTTTTCAATGTTTCCGGGTAGCATTTTCGCTATTTCACTGTAAGTATCAGCTGTCTGGCGGGTAAGCAACTCTTCAATCGATTCGGAATTCTCAAGCACCAGCCCCTGCATGGCAAAAGCATATTCCGAGTTTTCAAGTATTGAAGCAATTTCAGCAACAGAGCCGGTATTTACCATTTCATCCAGTGTTTCGGGCTTTAAAAGCCTTGCCTCTTTAGCGCTGATACGTGCGTTAATATAAAGGTACGGAAGGATATTTTTCAGATTGCGGATAAGAAAGATCAGGAAAGGAAGTAAAAATCCAAGAACCAGCAATAAAAGGATGAGAAAAAATTTGCTGTCCATTCTCTATAACTCCTGCCCGAAAAGTTCCTTTGCCACCTGTGTTCTTACAGTTTCCCTGAAACGTTCAATCCGTGCCTCAAAGGTATTATCCACCCGTACTTTCCCTTCAACCCCCCGGACAACAACTCCGCCAATGCCTGAAAGCAAATCTTCGGACATTCGCAAATCTATTCTGGATCCAGACCCTGACTCCAGGTCCCGGGAAATACCCTGAAGAATGTCATGCGAAACAAGATCCCTGTCACGGCTGGTCAAAAGAACCTCAAGGGACCCGGCACCTGATGCAACAGCAGACTCCTTTATAAGTCTTATAAGCACATCTGCATATTGAATTCCCTTAACACTGCGTTCCTTTGCCATCTGGTTCAAGGTATCCAGTGCACTGTTAAAAGATTTTTGAACCATCTCTTCCCGGGCATTTACCTTTTCCCTCTTGGCCTTTATCCTGGCTTCTGCCAGAATACGCTGGGATTCACGACGCGCATCCTGCTCACCCCGGGTCACAATGGAACTCTCCTGCTCAGCAGCCTTTTGTCTGGCTTCATTTAATATTGCATCAGCCTTTTGTCTGGCTTCTGACAGAATTGCAGAAATCTTCTTTTCAGTGCTTTTTTCAATTTCTCCAATTATTTTCTGAACTCCATCCAATGACATGCGCTGTATCCTTTCTTGCTCGGGTTTCTGGTATCAGATTACGCTTTTGTCAAAAAATCAAAATGCAAAATTCCAAATGCCACATGAAGTTCAAAAACAATAATGCAAAACCTGTAAAAAATTTAGTGGCTTTGTTCTTTTGTGATTTGATATTTTTTGAATTTTGGACTTTGTCATTTGACATTTCCTTTGAGAGGCTCTGTGTCTCAATGCTCTCGCGCATGAATGCGCTCCTACCCCTCTTTTTCATTTTTTTGTGCCTGTTCTTATTCTTTAACTTTAGTTCGCTTTCTTACATTATTTTTGCGCCAACCAGGATCAGGATAGCAATCAGAAGTGCAAAAACAGCAAAGGTTTCAGACATAACGGACAGCACCATATTCTGGCCCAGAGTTTCCGGTTTTTTTGCAACAGATCCCATGGCTGCTCCTGCCGTGATTCCCTGTCCAATAGCAGTTATTCCGCCTAACGCTGATGAGAGTCCTGCTCCAAGACAGACAAGTCCCAGTTCCATGGAAATAGGCTTAACCTCTCCGCCTAACAACCCAACTCCCATGAGAATAAGAACAGCAGTAACAAACCCGTAAATACCCTGGGTCTGGGGAAATGCCTGAAGGATGAGAACAGGGCCGAACTTCTTAGGGTCTTCAGCAATAACACCTGCTCCTGCTGCCCCTGCAATGCCAACACCTATTCCTGAGCCTATTGCTGCAATACCCATGGCAAGTCCTGCTCCTAAAGCTGCCAGCCCCAGACCTAACGTAAAATGAATAGTTTCCATATTTGTCATACCTCCCTATATATATATAAATAAATTGAATTGACCTTTAGCTCACTTTAGTCACTTGATTTCCGTTATTTTGCGTTTTATCCTGAACGTGTCAAATTCATCCCCACCGCCACTGTAGAATTTTCCAAAAAATTCAACAAAGTGAAGCCTTATCCCGTGAGCAAATGCTCCCATCAGGTTAAGAACAAAGCTGAAAAGGTGCCCGCCGATGAGAATAAGAATCGCAATAAGCCACCCCACATAGCTTATGCCAAACACCATTTTTGCCAAAGCATTTATTGCAACAGCAAGCCCGAAGCTTACAAGCCCTAAAGCCATAAGTCTTGCATATGACAGGCTGTCACCAAGAAGTCCTGTCACACCAAAAAGTGCCATACCCTTTTCAGCATACAGAAGCAGGAGCAGGGCAGGCACTGCAAAAATCAACGCAGGGATTGTGACGCCAAAATAATAAAAAGCAAGGGAAATTTCCAGAAAGAAAATCCAGACATGTTTCAGTGCTCCGGAAACATCACTATTCCTGATATTTTTTATTATTCCCACAACTATACCAAGGTTCAGGTGCAACAGGCCGACCCCTATTGCAAAAAGCAGGAACAGGGAAACATCAACCATTGGGTTTATCACAATCAGGCTGTTCAAAAATTTCATGCCAAGGTAGTCAGTTGCCAGGTTGCCGAACCACCCTCCTGTCAGCGCACCAAGAACCACGGTTGAAGCCCCGCCAAGGCTGAGCAGAATTCCGGCACTTCTATGGAGGGAATAATACCTGCCCCCACCCCGAAGAATAAAAATGCCAAGAAGCAGGGTCATAAAACCATACATGGCATCAGTTATCATAAGTCCGAAGAAAAAAAGGAATGAGGGAAAAATAAGGACTGTCGGATCTATTTCATCATATTTTGGCGAGGCATACAGCTTGACCAGAAGTTCAAAGTGCTTCAAAATGCCAGGATTGTCAAGCTTCACAGGAAGCTTTTCTGCAGGCGCGTCCGGCTCGGTTACTTTTACAGCCGCAAGACCGTCACAGCAGCTTTCTGTTTCCTGCTCAATTTTCGCTGATTGCTTTTTCGTTACCCAGCCCTCAATTGCAGTGACTGTCCCGGTTTTTGCAAAACTTGAATGCACCTCGGCACGCTCTCTTTCTATTACAAGCAGCTCCCTTAAAGCTTTGAGCTTCTTGCGCCATTGCCCTGCCGCAGTGCTGATTTTATCCCTGCATTTATTCTGCTCCAGATCAATAACTGCCAGTTTTTTATCTATTTCAGATATTGACTCAGATGGCGTACCTTTGAAAGCACCCGGATTTATCCTTTCGACATCCCACTTTCTCAGGCATGCTGAAACCTCATCAGCATCTGACACAAGGCATACTACAAGAAGGCCTGTCTCTGATTCTGAAATGCCTGATTCGGAAAAGAAAAAAGTGCTGTTTGCCGCCTTTTCAATTTCATCCATCAGTGGTCTGAAGTCCTTTTTGGGAGCAATTCCGAAAATTGCATTGACAAAAGAACCCTCTCCAAGAGCATTAAGGGGTATGTCTATGGATTTGATTCTTTCAAAAGCCTCTTTTTGTGCTGCAAGATCGGATTTTTCCGCACCCATTCTCTCAAGCCCATCAAGGGGGTCCGAAACCTCTGACTCAACTGAGGACACAACAGATGAAACCTCTTCAAACAGCTTTTCCCCTGATGTATCCTCTACAGGAATCTTTTCAGGCGGAGAAGGGGAAAACATCTGCTTAAAAAACCCTTCCTCTTCCTCCGGGTCTACCATGGAAAAAACATCAAGAAGCCTGGCAACCGACATCAACTGGGTCGTTATTTTTCTTGCATCAGGCGACACAGGATGAGCTTCAAGAAGTTCGCCCCACTCCTTCTTTGACAGGTTTTGCCTGTAGTCTGTTACCTGCACAGCTCCCAGCTCATGAAGTTTTTTAACAACCTTTTCCTTCACGGACCCGTGTACTAAAAATCTGATTCTCTGCATTCGCTCAGGGAAAAACATTCAGGATTCTCCTGTAATACGGCTGACAATAATCTTTGCAGCAGAGCCTATTCTGGATTCAGCATTGTTCTTTACTGCCCTGGAACTTTCCAATCCCTCCTGTACAATCTTTTCAGCCTCAGCATGTGCTTCTGTACATGCCTTTTCCAACATTTCAGCAACTTTTTTTTGGGCGCTTTCAGCGGCTTTTATGATTAATTCCTCAGCCTCAGCATGTGCCTTGCTGACCATGGTCTGGGACTCTTTTTCTGCTTTTTCAATCTGCTGGACTGCCTTTTTTTCAGCCTCTTTTATTCTCTTAAGAGAATCTATCATGTGTGTAATACCTCCTGAATTTTATGCCTGAAACAGGATAACAATCACTTTTATCTTCTTTCTTTTGAAAAGCAATACAAGAAAAGAAAAAAATAAGCAAGAAAAAACATCTTGGATTTTACAAGTTTTCTCTTCGTCACCTGGTAGAAAAAACATAAATATATTTGTTGTATGCTTAACGCAAAACAAGGATTTCTCATGCCCGGACTGTGTTGTAATGTTGTTTTATGTCATTTCGGGCAACAGCGGGAAATCTTTCGTTATGGAAACCCAACTGATTAAAATCCCTCATCCCGACCTCTGAGCCGGGATTCATTTTTGTGGGATTATCACTTAAAAAAAGTAATATTTTTATTGACAGGCTGTTATATTTTGTTAAGTTTTATGAAACATTAACAGACCTATGGTTTGAACACTTGTTTTTGGAAAGGAAATAAAAACAATGAATAGACAAAAATTATCTTCTCTGATCCTGTCGCTTTTCATAATCGCAGCATTTGGGACAACAGCATGGGGGGGGGGCAGTATTACTGTTGAGAAAATTGTCGGTTGTTCGCAAATCTCAACAATCCCAACCTGCTCCATTCAGGCTGCAATAACCGACCCCGCCCAATATGATACTATTTATGTTAAACCTGTAGCTGATACTTTTGGGGCCCTTGCTTATTACAGCCCCATAGCGGTTACGGTTACCCGGGCAATAACACTTGTTGGCCTGACAAGCAGCGGACAGCCTGCCTGGACAGATGGAACCGCAGGAGCTTCAAGCACAGCACCTAAAATCATGTATAACGGATCGGACCTTCCGCACTACAGGAATCTGGCCCTGATTGCAAAGGACAACACTCAAATAGTGGGCTTCAACTTCATTGGCCAGGCGCAAAGTGCAATTACCTGCACTGCAATCGGAACCAGTGTTACCCCCACTGTCAATTATGTCACTTTGTCTTACTGCAGTTTTGACATGGGCACAAGCGAACTGAATGCAGTGGATAAAGGCGTGGCTGTTGACTATGGATCCACCGGCAGCAATCTCTCGATCAGCTACTGCAAGTTTACCGGCCAGACAACAAATACCAGCCAGTGGTTTTTTGTTGGAGACAACGGGGATGGAGGATCTGTAAACAATGTTGGAATTGAAGACAGTGAAATCACAAACACCATGTCAAGCCTTCAGCTTAACAATTCCATAAAAAATATCTATTTTTCAAACAACACTTTCAGTAACAGCTGGGACATAACAGATGCTGATTCCCGTTTGTCTGAGACTTATGGCTATATCCTTGTTGAGGAACCATCCGATGATGCTTTGAACATCATACAGGGTATTACATTGACACATAACACTTTTAACAACAGCACCGGCACTGCACCAAAGGAATTTGGCTTTGTAATAGACAACAATGTTGAGGAAAGCGATGCAGGAAATGACTGGGAAACAAATTTTGCGCTGCATTTTAACAACTTTCTGCAGGACGATACCGGGAATCCCTTTTATCCGGTCATCGGCTTTGTATCCTCCACCTACTTCACGACAGACATTACGGCCACAGGCAACTGGTGGGGTGCAACAACAGGCCCAAGGGATTATGAAAGCGATTCCGGATCCGCTTCTATCGCTGATCTGTCCAACCATGCAGGCTATCATCCATGGTCACGCGCAAAAGTTTCAGGAGGGACGCTATATGATTTGGATGCAACAACAGCTGTACAGACAATAACAGGCACACAGATTCTGAACAGCCACATGTCATTGAAAATCAAAACCGAAGGGACTGCTGCAACCCTTATTCCAACCAGGTATACAGGAAACCCGACAGGCACCAGCCTTAGCAGCGCAATATCCTATTACAGTCTTGGCCTGCAGTCAGGCACTGAAAACATCGGGGCAATAACAGCAACATTTTATTCCCCTTCAGGCTCAACCCTTGACTCGTCAAATCCTCTGTACTGGTATAACGGGTCATCATGGGTTAAATTCGCAAGTTATGCTATTACCACAACCTCAGCGCGCAACATCTTAAGCAGGAGCATTTCATTCCCAACAGCCACCTACTATATTACACATACATTCGGGCCTGCTGTTACAGCATATATTACCGATACAGCAGTTTCCTATGTAACACCCACAAGCATAAGCTATATTACCAGCACAACAATGAACAGCCGTGTCACACAGACCTTCTTTGCCCTTGTGGGAACAGGAGGAAGCGGCAGCTCAACAACAACAACCACTTCTGGCTCATCATCGACAACTTCAACCAAAAGCAGCAGTAGCAACTCTTCTTCCACTTCCAGCTCGACCACAACATCAGTGACAGGCACAAGCACCACATCATCATCAACCACAACAAGCACTGATTCTTCCGGTTCCACAACAACCAGCACTGCCGGAGACCCGATACTTAATGTGAGCCCCGCCACCCTTGATTTTATGGACAATGAAACTGCCCTGAAGGTTGCAATTTCAAACACAGGCACAGGGACGCTTACCTGGAATGTGAGCGACAATGAAACCGAATATGACAAGGGCAGCGGATGGATTTTCTCCGTTGTTCCCAAAGCCGGGTCAGTGGAGGACTCCCCTGAGAGCGTTACAGTAACGGTGAACAGAAAAGGGCTTGAACCAGACAGCTACAGTGCGCGGTTGCCGGTCACATCAAATGCCGGGACCCTTGACCTTGATGTAAGCATGGAAGTTTCAAGAACCGAAACCCCGGCCATAAGAATAAGCAGCCAGGTTATGATGTTTTTGAACAGGGCTGCTACAGAGCGGACTTTCAACATAACCAATACATCCACAGGAACCCTTACCTGGGAAATTGAGGCCCCTGTGTATCACAAGGGAAAAGACTGGATTACTGTCAGCCCGTCTTCCGGGTACACTACAGAAACTGCAACTGTCACTGTAGCTGTCAACAAGGAAAGTGTTGGAACAGGCCTTTACAGCGCAACCCTGCCGATAAAATCAAACGGGGGGAATAAAACAATTACTGTAATCATGCTGGTTGATGAAGGACCTGTTCTGAATGTCAATCCTTCTCTGCTTTTATTCCTGAATAAAGATGTTGACGAAGGCAAGATTATCATTACTAACGGTGAGTCCGGAACTTTAACCTGGGAGGTCGGAACAATTGATTATACTAATGGGGATGGATGGATCACCTCCATATCACCTGAAGCCGGTGAAACCACCACCGAGGATGATGATATCTTTGTCAACATTACAAGAGAGGGGCTTAACTCCGGTATTTACATGGCCAAAATCCCTATTACGTCAAATGGCGGAAAAAGAAATGTGACTGTATTTATGCTTGTTCCGTTTCTATAGGCAACCTGCTTTCACCCTGAATCTGCCTGCTATCAAAACTCAGACAGAAGGCAGATTCAGCTGATAAAATATTCCCTGTTAAGTGAAGTAAAGAGCATAGTGTCATGCCAACATCCAACTGGCATTTCAAATGAACCCCGATAAATCTCAGACAGGCGATAAGGGGAAAATGACATTTCATCTGTGACAGAACAATAGAATAAGGTTTTGAATCTTGATGTTCGGATGCCCAAATCAAAGGCCGATACATATTTAAATAAAGCAGTAATCCCGTGCCCCCCCTGTTTTTTCTGCCAGAGGTTCATTAAAGAGGGGGTAATCATCTCCCTGCCACTTGTAATTGTTTTTCTGTTCCTGTTCCCCACCTGTTCTTTCGGGGCTGATATAAAGCTGAGCCTGACCCACCGCAGCATCAATGACAATGTCATCGTGGGCATAGAAAACCGATCTTCAGTAAGTGTAAAGGTTGAAACGGTTTCTGTTGAACTTGATAAGAAAAAATACAAACAGACATTTAACAAAACAATCCCGCCGCACGGCAAAAGAGAATTTTTCTACAAGATAGAATACCCCTCTCTGCCAGGAACATATCCCCTCACAGCAACACTGCGATATTACAATGATGGAACAACCCTGTCGCTTAAACACGTTGCAATGTTCAATTATCTGGAACCTGCAGGGCTTGACACCACGTGTTTTCCCGAAAAAGCAACCATTCATGACAAGGGGGACATTATTGTTAAATCCAGCAGGCCGGACATCCTGAGACTGATTCTTCCTGATGAGGTTAAAATTATCTCTGTTTCAACCTTCCCTGGCAAAAGGATTTTCCATGTTAAAACAAGTGTTGCCGGATTTCGTAACAGGTACACATTCTTTGCTGTTGCAGAGGAGGTAGTGGATGGCAAACATCATTCAATCATGCGTCAGACAGTCCTTGAAACCGGCTTCAAAAATACTGTTTCCAGTAAACGCGGAAACCTGCCGTCTTCGATCCTCCTTGCCCAGGCCCTGATTTTTTTATTCTCCTCATGGTATCTGCTGAAAACGTGCAGATCTGAAACGGGGTTTTCAGCAACGCTGACTAAATACACAAGCCGGATGTTTTATATAACTTTTTTCTATTTCTGCCTGAAAAATATCCACACCTGGCTGGATTTCTCCCTGTCCCTGATCAGCTGGGACCCTGCAAATTACCTGCTGGGTGTCATGAGGGATAACTTCACAGGACCAAACTACAACTATTTTTTTCAATACTTCATTGATTATTACTGGGGCGCATGCCTGCTGCTGTCTTTTCCTTACCTTTACTATTGTGATTCTGACAAGCCCCTTTGCAGGGATAAATACTCCTGCTTTTTAAAAACTTTACTATCAGTTTTTAATCTGTTCAGAGGAAAAAAAATATACTGGAATTATTACAGCAGGCTGGGCATGCTTACAATTGGAGTTAAGGTGTTTTATATTCCCTACCTGGTCTCCTGGGTAATAAACAACACCTTTCACCAGAGCAATCTTGCCGCCTCATTCCGCTGGGATCTCCAGACAGTAAATTCTTTTCTGGTTGCTCTGTTCATTTATACAGACACTATTATTTACTCCTTTGGTTATCTGGTAGAATCAAAATTTCTGAAAAACAGAATTAAATCTGTTGAGCCAACTTTTTTTGGCTGGGTTGTCTGCCTCTGGTGTTACCCGCCGTTTAATGTATTCTCATTCAGGCTTTTTGATTACCCGGTAATTAATATCGCCCGGGAGTATCCTCTGTGGGCAACCACAGCAATGACCTGTGCGGTTTCTCTGTTATGGGGTGTTTTTACATGGGCTTCAGTGGCCCTGGGTTTTAAAGCCTCAAACCTTACCAACAGAGGCATAGTTTCATCAGGACCATATTGTTTTGTTCGCCACCCTGCCTATAGCGCAAAACTTTTACTATGGTTGATACAGGGTGTTTTTTTTGCCAGGTTTGGTGTGGGTATATTGCTGGGATTTATATTGATCTATTTTTTGAGGGCATGGACAGAAGAAAGGCATCTGTCTCTTGACCCGGAATACATTAAATATAAAAAAAAGGTGCCATGGAAGTTCATTCCCGGAGTTTTTTAGCTCTGATTGTTCACACTAAAAAACAATTCAACTGCTACAGTCTGTCAATGAAAAACTGAATCGGGATTTAAACAGACAACCCAGCCTTCGTCTCATGAAAGGTCAACATTCACTTTCCCGCCTGTCTTAATTATTGATATCAGGCTCTTTGCATCTTTAAACCTGGGCTGTATTTTTAATGTCCTTTTCAAAGTCTCCAATGCTTTTTCCCGGTCCCCTGCATTTATATACGCCACCCCGAGAATAAAAAGCGCATTTAAATTATAGGGGTATCTGCTTATCACTCTGTTCAGCACTTCAATCCCCTTTTCCGGTTTTCCGGTTGTCACGTAGGCCCGTCCCACAATGGAAAGAACATCCATCCTGTCAGGATTATATTTATTTGCCGTAATACCGGCAGTAAGAGCCTGGCTGTTCGCACCCTTTTTTTCCATGCGCAGTGCTGTACGAAAAAATCTGTCACAGCTTATATTATTCCAGTTGTACCGGATCAAGCCCCCCCCTGCCGCAAGTAAAAGCAGCATTGCTGTCAGGCCCATGGCCCTGGGCATTTTCAACCTCAATATTTTTTCATTCAAAACATGGCGATTATATAAAACAGTCAGGACACCGAGACAGATAAAAAATATCAGGGGGGGATTTGACCTCTGCAATGGAAAGCTGAAAACTGCTGTTACCATAAATGATATAATTCCTGCTGAAGCCCCTATTGTTACCACATTAAATTTAAAATCTTTTCTGTAATAAACGAGCTGCCATGCCATGTAGAGCCCGTATAAAGGCAATGCAATAAACATCAGCAAACCCGCAAATCCAAGCTCAACTGCCGTCTGAATATAATCATTGTGCACACGGCGAATCTGGTTCTTTTTATCAAAAGCACTGTCTATTGCCGCCCTGTGAATATACCGGGGATAAAATACTTTAAAGTTTCCTGCCCCAAAGCCCAGCACGGGTTTTTCCTTCACCATCTCAATGCAGTTTCTCCAGACTATAAGCCTGTAAAGAGCACTGCCCCCAGCCACTTTTTTGATGCTTCCAACACTCACTGACCCTGTCCACACAACAGCCACTGCAGCCAGAGCAATAATAATGCAGGCAGAAGTTTTAGAGGACAATACCCTGCCATACCTTTTCCTGGCAAGCATGAGCACTGACCATACCAGGGCACACACAATGGCAATCCAGGCTGCTCTGCATTGAGTGTAAAACAAAAATATCAATGACAGTACTGCAACAGCAGACACCCCGCATCTTAAAAAATTATTTTTACGGCAAAACCCTGCTGCCAGGGCAATCGGCAGAACAGCTGCTACATACTGGGCTGCCATGTTTGCATTTGCAAAGGTTGCTGAAGGGGGCTGAAGCATCGGAACCCAGTCAATACTGCAAAACTGCTGGCCAAGGCCAAGGAAAACAACACCAGTCACAGCAGCAAGTGCTGATACCGGGATAAGCTCAAGCCATTTTTCATTATAAAGAGAGGTGCTTACAACAGCAAAAACAGCCACACAGGCTGCCCAGTGAGCTGCTGATAAAAATGCCTCATGCATATTGTAAGCCCAGAGCATTGATGCGCACGACCACAAAACAGATGCAGCCCCAAACATGTAGAGAGGATTTTTTGAAAGCCTTATATCGGTTTTAACGGTTAATCTCATTGCACAAAGCAGTAAGAGAAAAACCGTTACTGCCTGTATAAAAGCTCTCTGGGGCAGGTCGGCAAAGTCACTCAACTGCCTGTCAAAGACAAAAGGTGCGATAAGGACAAGCAAACAGACAAGATACCCTGTCAAATTTTCAAAACAAAAAGTCCAGAATTCAGTTTGCAGCCCAAGGGCTTTATAAATTCGGCCGGGCTTGATGTTTAATTCTCTTGAAATCTCTTCAACTGTCTTTCCGGGATATTCTTTTTTTATATGCTTTAATTGCCTTTTGGATAAATTCATTTAATTTTCACCCTCAGCCTTCAGGCAGTAAACCCTGTAGTTCACAGGACCACAATACAACAGATCACCTGCCACAGCATATCTGCCGGACAGCATTCTGGAATCCCACAGTTTTTCTCCTGTTCCAGCATCAATACAGTTTATCCGGAAGGGGGACCTTTTGTTAACAAAGGCGCCTGTATCAGAAGCTATCTTTTCAGTCTCAGCACTTCTTACATACAGATAGTTTCCTGAGAGTATGGGGTAGTTTAACAAAATCTGATGATCTTTGAAATCAGTCTTCCATATGAGGCTGCCTGATTTTGCATCCAGACAAAACACCCTGGCATCTGTAATAATTACATAGACATATTCATCCGTCACTGTCAGATGTTCAACAACAGGGCCTTTAAAATCATAAAGCCAGCTGATTTTTCCTCCTTCAGCCTCAATACAATAAAGCCTGTTGTCCTGTGTTACAGCATACACCCTGCCATTGGATACTGCCGGATGAAGCCAGCCCCTGCCAATATTAAGCCACCGGATATTTACACCTTTTTCTGCATCAAAGCACTGGATCCTTCCATAACCTCCGACATAAACCTGACCATCTGACACTATGGGCCATGACCTGGTTTTAATTGAAGCAGCATCCCAGATTTTTTTTCCGGTTTTTGCATCCAGACAGTACAGTCTGTTTTTGAACATGCTGTATATATAGCCTTCTGATATTGCGGGTTTTTTGTCAGACCAGATGCCTGTCCAGAACTCCCAGACAAGCTGCCCTGTTTCAGCATTCAGACAGTAAAGCCCGCCGCATTGCAAATAGACATAACCATCCTGCACCAGGGCCTGAGAAGAAACAGTTCCAAATGTTTCAAAATCCCAGATAAGTCGCCCTGTTTCAGCATTCAGGCAGTAAAACTTGTCACTTCCCACATAAACATTTTTCCCGTCAACAACAGGAAACGCTCCCCCGGAATACGATGTTTCAAACTCCCAGAGAATGGCCGGATTCTGGGAAAAATCACATCCAGAGATCACAGAAACAGCCAAAACCCAGGAAATAATAAATTTCTGCATGAATTTATGCTCATTAAACAAAAGGCAGAGGGCGTTTAAAGCCTCTGCCTTTTCTCCATACATAATCAGTTTTAAAAGCCTATTTAACTGAGAAAGAAGACACTATGGTTTCACCAGCATCGGTGTTTTCTATTTGTATTGTCCAGTTCCCGGTAGTAGCATCTTTTTCAACACACAAAGGTAACAGGATAAAACCGGATATTTCAAGAGGGTCTCTCCCTTAATTAACTGTCACACCCTGGAAATCATCTGATGTTCCGCTAACATTTATTGTGCTTGCAGCAGGGTCAAAACTGTTTTCCTGTTCAGGCTGCAGCACTAACCAGAGGCATCTCTTGTCGCGCAAAAGAGGTCTGAAAATTTTAGATGGCAGACTGGAAGCTTGTATGGGAGGAAGAGGAGGAATTATAGTGGTAGTAGTAGATATAGTCGTTGTCGTAGTGGATCCCTGTTCCTCCACCACCATCCGGACATTAACACCTGCACTGCCACCGTTTGAGCTGATGGGAATTACAGCTGTGTAGGTTCCGGGAGCAAGCCCTGCCCTGCTTACAGTTACTGTTACAATGCCTGTGTTGACACCTGAGGTTGGATCAATTGAGGTAATCCATGCATCTCCGCTGTTATAGGAAACATTTCCTATGCTCCATGTCAGGGTCCCAGCACCTGAGCTGTTTGAAATCGTGAAGCCCTTGCTTACATCCACACTGCCCATGTCAAGAAATCCGGTTATGGACAGTATCGGGATGGTAACAGGTGGAGTGCCACCACCACCGCCACCGGAAGAACTGCTGCTGGAAGAATTGCTACCGTCGCCTCCACTGCTGGAGGAACTGCTTGAGACAGTTGAAAAAGCATCCGAACAGGTTATCCCCTGGTCACCTATGTTTACCGTCACACTACCTGTGCAGCCTCCGGCATCTTCCGCAATATCTACTATGGCATCGATAATGGTAATAGTGGTGCTGCCCTCTGTCTGTCCATTATCCTCGAATGTTAATGAACTGCTGAGCACGGTTATGCCGTCGCATCCAAAAGTAAGATTGTTTACAGTGGTGCTTTCCCCAAGCATGCCCATGGACTCAAAAGTTATCCTGAGATCCAGATCTGTTGTTCCGGCTGTTCCTTCAGGCGGCTCAACAGTCAGACACCTGTTAATTTCAAAAGCATCATCGCAGACTATCTCCTCACCGGCAACATTCAGTGTTACATACCCTGAGCAGACAGCAGCTTCATCAGAAATGTTTATCACTACATTTGCAGTATTGCTCCCCTCTGTCTGGCCATCATCTCCGAATGTCAATGAGCTGCTGAGCACAGTTATGCCGTCACATTCAAAGGAAACATCACTCGTGTCTATTATTGTACCCTCCTCAAGAATTCCTGCAGTTACAAAGCCTATTTTCAGCTGCAGGTCTGTCATCCCGGCCGTACCCTGAGAAGGCCTTACAGACAGACATTCTGCTACCTGACACACATCTCCTGTGCCATTGGAATCAGCATCTTCCTGATTCATGCTGCACAATGCTCCGCCAGAGCATTCACCATCACTCAGGCAACTGTCTCCAATATTGATATCTTCTATGCAGGTTCCAAGGTTCGGACCATTCGGGGTTTCAGGACAGTTGTCATCACAGTCACCATCAAGACAGATCATTCCACCAGGGCAGGGACCTTCTGCAATGCCGTCACAGTCCGCATCCGGCAGGTCTAAAGTGACTGGTCTCCATGCTCCTTCGCATCTTACTGGAATTGTATTATCCGGCCCGCATTCACCTGGAACTGTTGTTGTCACAGGAACTGTTGTTGTTGTCACAGGAATTGTTGTTGTCACAGGAACCGTTGTTGTTGTCACAGGAACCGTTGTTGTTGTCACAGGAACTGTTGTTGTTGTAGGTGAGGACCCCTCAACTGGAACATTATCAAACCAAACATCATAATAGGATGAATAAAGCCCTATCTTGCCTCCTGAATGGCTGTTATCAGTTACATCAAAAAGAAGGAAAGAATCTATATAGACCTTTATATTATTCCCGAGAAGCTCTGCTTTTATCACATATGTCTGTCCTGGATTAAAGACTCCAGACTGTTCTGCTAATAAACTCAGCGTACCGGAAACTTTTTTCCGCAGTCTGTAGCGCCCTCTAAACGGGTTGCTGGGGCTTTGAACAGTTGCATCCATATCAAGCAGATAATAATTGTCAGAATCATTATACCGGAATACTATCCCCATTATGTCCCGGTCAGACGGGTCACCTGTTGCCTCAACAGAAAAAGTATAGTCCTGCCAGGCTGTGTTTCCATTGACTGCAAGTGCGTTTGCAACACTGGCAGCCTGAACATACTGCCCTGCTGTGGCCTGCCATGTCCCTGAAACAACATCCCAGTCATCAGCATTCCCATCATTAAAATCATCATAGAATGGCAGGCCCTGGCCTGAGGCAGTGGTAGTGGTAGTTCCACCTGGTACTGTTGTTGTAGGAGGAACAGTAGTAGTTGGCAAAAAGTCAATAGTAATATCTATCTGACCGTCATCACCGGCAACCGGGCCCCAGGGGCCATTACAAGCTATACCACCGTCAATAAATGCTACTGGAGTTGCTGTAACAGTTGAAGGAGTAGCCACAATTCCTGCGCACTCAAGCTGTATGGTCGCAATTTTAATCTGATCACCTGATGCTACACAGTTGAAGTTTCCGACAGCAATATCGTAGCATCCGTCACCCCAATCAATATTAGAGTTAAAGGAGCTGTCCCATACGCCTCCGACCTGGGTTTCATCAAAATTCACAATATCGCCTGCCAGTGTAAGTTCTGCAGTATTAATGCACATTTCGGTTGTTACACCAAACACATCATTACCCGCATACAGGGCATCCCAGTTGGCTAAGTAAACATCAACAGTTACCGGTGACCCATCGCACGTAGTCAGATCCATGGCCCCTGCTGTATCTACAGTTCCATCCAGATCATAGTCAAATGCCACGTATGGGTTTTGAGCTGTTGCAGGACTTATCATAAAGCCCATAACCAGGGCTATTCCAAATAATATTGCTAATAATTTTTTCATTTTTATTTCTTCCTTTCTTAAGATATCCATTTCTTAGTATTTATATAAAAATTAATAATCCCATCTTTCTATAAAGTCATTATTAATTAAAATTTAATGGTCCATCATGCTTCTTAAAGGCATAATCTTCTGGTCATTAAAGCTCACTGCGATACCTTCCCCCTCAGACCTCACAACTGTTCCGCCCACTTTAATACAGCTTTCATATCCGGTAAGTTTTTTAAGAGTTTCATTTGAAATGACAATTTCCAGAGTGACTTTGGTCCCTTCTTTAAGGGGTTCCTCTGTATTTAAAAAAACTCCCCCGGCACTTATATCCTTTGTGTGAAGCTGCAGTTTATGCTCCTTCTCACCGGTTACAACCGTTGCAGGAAATGCCAGCTCAAATCTTTCAAATTCCCTTTTATCTTCGGTAAAATGATTCATCTACAGGTCCTTTCAGTTTTGGATATACTTTTAGCACTAAATAGAGATATAGCACCTGTTACAAACAAAAAGCAATCACCGAAGAGTATGGTTTTTCTTCGTATTTTTTATAAACTTTTTCTACGAAATTTATACGAAAAAAGTATTAGATAAGGGTCTGCAAAAATCTTGCAGCAGGCTGTATTTAACCACCCTAAATGTGCGAGGTCAGGCCTTTTTTCACTCAACAGTGAAAGTTATGCCGCTGCAACTGTCAACACTAACATTGTAAGTTCCTTTTTCAGCTCCCCATGTCATTATAAACGCCTGTATTGTCTGTCTGTCTACAGCTGTTGAATAAAGCACGGTTACACCCTCTGTTTCAATTTCAACAGTACTGTCAGCATTAAAGTCTGAAAAATCATTCCCGGCAATTGTTACAACATTAAATCTTGGCAGGATTCCAAGTCCGGTTTTAACACTGCCAGGTGTGATACTGTTTAATTCACATTCCTGTTCCACCGGGTTTTCCAGCTTGTTCTCATACCATATCATCTGGTCAACGCCCATTCCTGCAAGAACAATATCCAGATCTCCGTCATTGTCAAGATCATCAAGAGAGATATCACCGGGAAAGGTGATATCATCATCAACCGGATTTACTGTCCATGACTGCTGACTCACGCTATACTCAAACCATGAAATTTTGTTCTGGAAAAGGCCGGAAATTATAATATCATCTTTTCCGTTTTTATTTATGTCTCCGGTAAAAATGTCTGTTCCCTCATAGTCATCTTAAATAAGATGCTGCGTCCATATACCCCCGCTGTTTTCCGGAGCTTCGTACCAGTAGATAAATGGCTGCTGAAAAACTGTTACTATTACATCTTTCCTTGAGTCCTCATTTACATCCACGCAGTTAACATCAAATGCCCTTATCAGCTCAGGAGCAATCATTGTTCGGTCAAATATTAGTTCTCCATCAGCAGTGTTGTAACTCAGATCAAACCAGGAAACATTGCCCGGATCATCAGTTACTGCTCCTGTATAGGTATTAAGCAGATCGGTTTTTCCATCTTCATTCAGGTCATCCAGATAAAGCGAACTTCCTGTTTCCCCTAAATCCTCCGGCAAAGCGACCTTTTCCCATACAGCTTCCTGCTGATCAGGGTTTCCGGGGTTTATAAAAAGCATGGCCCCCTGGTTTCCACCCACAATGATATCGTCCATTGCGTCTTCGTTGGCATCTATTGTATAAATTTTGAAATATGAATTCATTACATCTACTTCTATATCAAATCTTTCCCACTGTCCTTCCGGGTCATCAGGTGCCTTGAACCAGTATACATCTCCTGTAATTTCCGTCACCCTTCCGGTGCACACGATTACATCTTCATTGCCGTCACCATCAATATCAGACACAACTATTCCATTGGTGTTGGTAATGGGGTTTTCATCAGGTTCTTTTGAACTTATAATAATTTTTTTCCACTGCCCGCCTTCGTTAAGATTGTTCTGATACCATGCCACTTCAGAATCAAACAGGCCTGGATGCATGGTTGAAGTAGATACAGCATCCAGATCACCATCTCCATCCATATCTGTAACATACAGGTAAATGGGGCTTGTCATGTCGCCCATTACATGTTTTTCCCAGCCATCTGATACACCGGCAGATACATTGTTTGCTGCAAGACAAAAAATAATACCATACAATAACAGTAGGTTTTTAGCCATTTTATTCCATTCCTCTCCTTTTGCTGTAGAACATGTTTACAATTGCCTTTTGATTAACAGACGTAACTTTGCATACTTTACTGTTATTGTACACTTGTATTGACAGTCTTGTCAAGGTAAAGGGGGGGTAAGACATCGGAACGCCCTACATTATGAACATCGGGTCAACATCTACAATAAGCCTGACTCCTTTTTCTCTGACATGCCCACCCCCTTTTTCAATTACTCTGGATGCAAACAGTCGCAGACGCCTGAGGTTGTCATCTTTTATAAGCATTTGATACCTGTAACGATTTTTAATTTTTTCCCATGGAGCACGTGCAGGCCCTAAAATTTCCACTGTTTCCCCTTGCCCTGAACACTCTAACAGGTGCCTGGCAAAACTTCCAAATTTCCTTGAACAGTTTTCAACCACTGATCTGTCCGGCCCTTCAAAGCGGAAATTAATTATTTTCTTATAAGGAGGATACCCAAGCTCCTTTCTGTATATCATCTCAGTTTCATAAAACTTCCTGTAATCGTGCTGCCTGGCGCATGTAATGCTGTAATGACCGGGGTTATATGACTGCACAAGCACTTCTCCTTCCACATCTCCCCTGCCGGACCTGCCAGCCACCTGAGTTAGAAGCTGGAATGTCCTTTCTGCTGCCCTGTAGTCAGGAAAACTAAGAGACTGATCAGCACAAATCACTCCAACAAGGGTAACCTTAGGCAGATGAAGCCCCTTTACTATCATCTGTGTTCCTATAATGATATCAATATCACCAAGGTAAGCATCCTTCAGTATTGAACGGAAAACACCCCTGGCAGATGTTGTGTCCCTGTCCATTCTCGCTATCCGTGCTCCTGGAAAAAGTTTTTTAATTTCCTTCTCAAGCCGTTCTGTTCCCCAGCCAAGAGAAGTAAGAAAATAACTGCCGCATTCCGGGCATTCCTCCGGAAGCGGCATTGAAAATTCACAGTAATGACAGCGGAGCTTTTTTTGGCCACTGTGGTGAATAAGCGATACATCGCAGTTTGAGCACTTAAAAGTATAACCGCACTGCTGACATAAAAAAGCAGGTGAAAAACCCCTGCGGTTCAAAAACAGAAGACTCTGCTCACCTTCTGAGAGCCGCTGCTGAAGAGCGGTCTGAAGACACCTTGAAATAATACCTGTTTTCTTTTTTTTCAGGCTTGTCTCTGCCCTCATGTCAATAACCTTTATTTGCGGAAGAGTTCTGTTTCCGGTTCTGTTTGGGAGGCTGCCGAAAAAATATTTCCTTTTCATGGCATTATGGTATGATTCAAGCGATGGTGTTGCAGATCCAAGAACCACTACTGAATCTGAAAATTTTCCTTTTAAAAGTGAAATGTCCCTGGCATTATATCTCAGCTTTTCATCCTGTTTAAATGATGTGTCATGCTCCTCATCCACAATAATTGCACCAAGATCTGAAAATGAAGCAAATATGGCTGACCTTGCCCCTATAACAACCTCTACCTCCCCCTTTTTGATCATCCTCCATGCGTCAAAGCGCTCTGCATCCTTAAGGCTGCTGTGAAGCATTGCAATATTAGCCTTTAACCTTGAATTTATCCTGTCCCAAAGCTGTGCAGTAAGGGATATCTCAGGAACAAGGTAAAGGCACTGTCTTCCCTGCTTTAAAACCTGTTCCATTACCTTAAGGTATATTTCTGTTTTTCCGCTTCCTGTAACTCCATGCAGAAGAAAAGGGAGAAACTTTTTCCGGCTTACAGCCTGACTGATTTTCCCCAGAACCTTTTTCTGTTCTGATGTGAGTTTATGAACAGGTTCTGTGAAAACCTCCTCCTGCAATAAAGGTCGCCTGAAAACCTCCCTCTCTTCTGAGCAAACAGCTGCCTTTTTTTCAAGTATTTTCAATGAACTTAAACAGTTTCCGAAATACTGCCTGAGAACTGTTGAAGAAACACTTCTCTTTTCAGCAATAAAGGTAAAAATCTCTTTTTGCCTGCCTTTCAGTGTCTGTTCAATATCCTGGCCTGTGGTAGAAAACCATTTTTCTTTTTTGATACGCACCCCGTCCCTGGTTTTCAGACAAAGCCTGACAAGCCCCTTGTCTTTGAGGCGGTTGACATTATAGTTAAAGCCCTGTTTCCCGGCCTTTTTTTCTAAATGCTTTAAAGAGCTCTCCCTGCCATCTGAAAGTTCATGCAAAATATGCTGCCCCTGCAACTGACCTGATTTTTTTTCTGACAACTTCGCGCTGCCCTTTTCTGTTATTGAAACAACAAACCTGAATTCAGCGTTAAGCCCCTGTGGAAGGGCAGTCTTTATGGTCTGTCCTACAGGGTAATAGTAATAATTTGAAATCCAGCGGTAAAGCTTCAGGTCAGCTTCCTCAAACAGCGGCTCTTCATCAAGAACATCATAAATTTCTCTGATGTCAAATTCCTGCTGTGGCTCGTTTTCCGGGAATCCTACCACATAGCCTGTCAGGCGCCTTCTGCCAAAGGGGACTATCACACGCATGCCCACACCTATGATTTCAGAATATCCACTGGGATATCTATAGGTAAAAGTATTAAAAAGAGGCAGGGGTACTGCAACCTCAACCAGGCAGCTGTTGCAAAGCGCCTCAGGCATATCGGTTTTTTTTTTACCTGGGGGGTCTGCTGTCATAGAAAAAACTCAAGGGAAAGAAAATGATTCGGAAAATGGATCATGTGGGCTACATGACAGGTTTTTGCATGGTCCCGATCACACATCTGTCTGTTATTCCAGATAAAAGGGCGATGAAATCTGTGGGGGCTCAATAAATTTTTCCTTGAACATCTCCTCATCCAGGGCATAAAGCGGACTCACTTCAACAACAAGGTTTTCAGGGATCGATGATAATTTCACCGAGCTTTTCAGCCATTTTGTGTGAATATTTATCATGGCTCTGCGGGCTGTTTCAGGAGAGTCTGCACCTGTTCTGTTTTTAACCGGCGAAAACTCCTCATTCCTGGGAACCTCCAGACTAACAGAACGTTCTGCAAATCCGAGGGCATCGAAAATAAACAGCTCAAACTTTATTCCCTGAATCTTCCTGGGCAGATGACCATTAACATCCAGACACTCAATTTCCTTTATTGCCCTGTGATAAGGAAGCCTGAAATTTTTATCTCTGTTTAGCTTCTCTACAAAATTCCTGTTAAGCATGTGAATGGCAATATTTGCACTTCTGAATCGAAGACTGCCGTCACTTCTTCTCTCCTGTGCCTCTTTCTGAGACAGCTCACTATATTCAATACATCCCAGCTTCCCGTCCACCCTGCCAATTATGCCGACCCTTTCATCTGCATTCTCCTTGTTTACAACCTTTGAAGACATTTCAGCATTGTGTTCCACGTGTGCCCCGATAAAAAGAGGATCTGCTATTTTTGCCAGGGGATTATCAACCTGGAAGTAAAATATCTCATCTATTCCCTCCCTGGCCATCTCCTGAAGTGCCCCTGAATCAAAAAGCGCCCTGATTGCACCACCATGTCCATCCGGATTTTTAAAAATTTTTTTATCCCTTGAAATTATAAGCCTGCCATTAAGATCAAGTGCTGGTATCTGTTTTTGAATTAAGAAACAGATACTGTCTCTTTCCAGTCCGAAAAAATTGCTCTTTTCAAAAAAACTCCTGGTCTCCCCGCTGTTTTCACAGGAGGTCATAATATACCATTTGGGACATTTACCATACCTGTTTTTAAGTGCACGAATATTTTCAGCAAACAGCTGAAAAAGGGTTTTATTTTTAACCGGAGAGATTGCATAGCAGCCTTTAGGCCCGTTAAAACCAAGGCGTGTTCCCTGGCCGCCTGCAACTAAAAATATGGCAACCTTGCCCTGCATCAGATAATCTTCCCCAAGACAACAGAGCCTTTTCCTGTACTTCTCAGATACTTCACCCCTGCAAAACGAAAGCACTTCAATTTCCTGAAAAATCTTCTTTCTATTCTTTTTGCTGAGATCCAGCCTGTAAGATTCATAAAGCTCTGCAAGGTGCCTGAAATCAATCTGCTCAATATCACTCAGCAGACCAATCCTTTCCCTGTCAGTCATGAGATCCAGGTGCCTGAGAATATGCTCCTGATTAAATTTTCTTAAAAAGTCAGATATTTCCGTGTTCATAGATGTCTGTACAGGGGGTAGAGGGATTCACATTATGCCGGGTTCATACATGCATCTCAATTATCACTTCCTGGACAGCAGTCTTTCAACCTTCCTGAAAAGAGTTTCAAGGTTTGCAGATTTTACAACATAGTCATCTGAGGCCCATGTCTCCAGATTCTGCTTATACTCTCCGTATGCTGTACAAAGAATTACCGGAACCTTCCTGGACTGCTCCCTGATTCTTTTCAGAACTTCTATACCATCCATTCCCGGCATTTTAATATCAATCACGAGAAGATCCGGGTCTGTTGCAGCAAATTTTTCGAGAGCCTCTTCCCCGTTGCTGGCTAAAACAACATCATATCCCCTGTCGCCAAACTCTTCTTTGTAGAGGAGCCTTATGCTCTCTTCGTCATCTACAAATAGTAGCCTGCTCATAGAAGCCCTCCTTTATTTCCGACAACTGTTAATCTTTTTCCTACAAGCGCCTCCCTCAAATACAGGGCAGCCTGTTCCGGCGGAGTTGGGTTTATATAAAATCCGGAACCCCATTCAAACCCGGCTATCCTGGTAAGCCTTGGTATGATCTCAAAATGCCAGTGATAAAATTCACTCACATTTTTATTAAATGGAGAGCTGTGAAGCATATAGTTGTACGGAGGGAACCCCAACAATCTGTCAATCTTTTTCAAAACAAGACCAAACACTTCTGCCATGGATTCAAACATGCTGTCGTCCGTATCCTCAAATGATGACATATGTTTTTTGGGAAGCACACATGTTTCAAAGGGGAAACGCGATGCAAAAGGTTCAACAGCCAGAAAATCATTATTTTCAGCCACAACCCTCCTGCCGTCTGACAGTTCCTGGTCTATTATATCGCAAAACACGCACCTGTCTTTATATGAATAATAAGCCTGTGCACCATCTATCTCTTCCATTGCCCGCTTCGGGACAACGGGAAGGGCTATGATCTGTGAATGTGGATGCTCAAGAGATGACCCGGCTACTTCCCCGTAATTTTTAAAGATTGAGAGATACCTGAAACGGCTGTCCTTCTTTAATTCCATTATTCTCTGTTTATAAGAGAGGAGAATCGTGGAAAAATCATCAGTGGAAAGGGACGTGGCAGTGGCATTGTGATCCGTTGTTTCAATTATTACCTCATGTGCACCAAACCCGTCCATCTTATCATAAATACCCTCACCTCTTTTGTTAATTACTCCCTCTGTTATTAAAGCAGGAAACTTGTTTGGCACAATTCTCAATTTCCATCCCGGCATGTCCCGCTGGGTATTCCCCTCACGAAACGCAAAGACCTCCGGTGGTGTTTTATCCTCATTGCCCGGACAAAGGGGACAGAAACCCCCGTGGGATTTGCTCTTTTCCACTACTAAATCTGATGGTCGTTTAGCTCTTTCAGTTGAAATTATAACCCATCTTCCAATAATGGGGTCTTTTCTTAACTCCGGCACAATACAGTCTCCTTTGCAATAACAGGTTTATCTCAAATTTCCATTATATTTTTTCCATTCTCTTCCTGGAATTTGTTAAACGTAAGCTTTATTGATCTGCTTTGCTGCTTTCCCTGCTGGATGGATATTTTCCAGTGCATTAAAAGGGTTGAGCCCTGATATGTCATCTCCAGACCTTCTTCTGATTGAGAAACTGTTTCAAGGGGAAACATCCAGACATCTGATTCAGGCGTCAACTCGAACTTCATTCCAAAACCATCCCTGTCATCATTTATTTCAAAAAAAGAGATGTCTGAAAAAACCCTTTTTGAATTAATTAACAGTTTTTCCCTGTTGTGTTCAGGGAAACAATAGTAACGCAGGGAATCATCCGAATCAAGAAGAGTAAAGTTAAACTCAACCCCAAACCACAGGCAGATATCCTTTTCACCCCTGTTTTTTACAGAATAAACTGCCTGTATTTCCATCAGGGAATCATCCACAGAAAATCTTTTTTCAATACTCAAAGGCATTTTCCGGTCATCCTGCAGAACCATCCCGTCTTTTTTTAAAGTAAATGAGACCTTCGGATCCGAGGAATCTTTTTCAATGTTTTCCAGCAAATAGGGGGTGTTGACAAAATTTCCAATCTCAGAATACCTTGACATGAAAAAAGCCTCCGGGGTGGTTCCTTCCCCCAAGAAGTGGTCTATAAAGGAATAGCGCCTGTACCAGTCACAGGCAAGCTGGTCCTGAAGTCCCTCAGCTTTTACCTTCAACATATTATGTATTGAAACCGGCTGTCTGCTATCCCCCGGAGAATCAGGCTCAGTGTTCTCAAGTATCAGTTTGCGATGATATCCTTCCATTTTTCGGGCCATGGTGTTTAAAACATTAAAAGAGCATGGTTTAAAGTCAAGCTCAAACAACCCGCCGCCATCCCCCGGAGAAAAAAATGCATTAAGGTTTTTTCCGGAAATCAAAATGTCTTCTGACCGGTCTTTTTTAAAGTCAACAATCTTGTAATCAATCCATGCATCATCTCCATTAGATGATGAGTCGATAATTTTTTCCGCGTTTATAAGGTGTTCATAAATTGCGTGGCGTAAATAGTTAATATAAATTCCCCCAAAAAGCCCGTGCCAGTAAGAACAATTGCACTGCCCCATGTACAATTCCTTTCGAGCCGAATTTACAAGCCCATTGTCCTGCGCCCCTTTCCTGCTGTTTTGCCACTCCTCAAATTTTTCGCTTACCATGAGCATCTTTTTGTGCATGTTGTTGCTCTCAGGATATTTAACAAAAAAGTTGTTCCAGTACCCGCCGCTGATAAATGAACTGTATTTGTCTTTAATCTGAAGATCAGTTAAATTCTCTAACATGTCTTCATACCGCATAACAGCCTCTGCAGGAAGCGCCCACTCCATCATTTCTTCATAGGAAAGGGTGGGAAGATATATCAAACCTTCGGAAGAATGTGAGTCAAGATATTCAGAAAATGTTACCATACTGATCTTGTCCCGGTTTTTCTCAAGCTCCTTGAAAAAAGCTTCAAGCCACCCCTTTTCGTAGACCCAGGAAAAAGTGCCTGGCCACATTCCAAACTTTTCACCATCATCCCCGTAGGTAACTGCAATGTCCTGCTCTGTATTGTCTGCAAAACCACAAAGATATTCAGTGGTTTTTTCAGGTGGTTCAAAAGGAATTGTATAGCGAAGGTTAACATCGATTGGGAAAATTGCCAGGGTTTTACCCTCTCTCTCTGTCACGTAATAGCCTCGAATATTCTCGGGCAAGACTCCTGTCTTCAGAAAATGTGTGCTGTCAAGAAGTGTGTATGAAAGCCCCGCATCGCAAATCAGCCGCGGCAGAACAGGGTCCCATACCCTTTCTGCAATCCATGCTCCCCGGGGTGTTGTCCTGAACTTCTGCCTTATAAAATCATTCATCATCCCTATCTGCCCCAGAACATCCTGCTCTCTGAGAACAGAAAAAATCGGTTCGTAAAATCCCCCGCTCATGATTTCAACCTGTTTTTTTTCCGCAAGCTCCCCGATTTTTTCAAAAAACTCAGTCTCTTCAGATTCCATCCACTCAAGCAGCGGCCCGGAAAAATGCAGAGTAGTCCTGATCAAAGGGTGTTGTTCAAGAACTGATACAAAAGGTTTATATGAAAGGTTAAAAGCTTTTTTGAAAACATGGTCAAAATTGCCAACAGGTTGATGGTTATGAATACCAAACAGAAACTGAACCTTTCCCATAAATAATCACCCTATGTCAAAAACTGATCAGCAGCAAATTGTTATGCAAAACAAACAAGTTGCAGAATTAAGAAACATTGATTTTTTGTCTTACAGGAGGGCATGGAAATACTGATGAGATTGTCATTATGAAGGCCTGAGCTTTTCCAGTTTTTCCTGTTCCTCCTTGCAATCTATACATAAAGTTGTTACTGGTCTGGCTTTCAGTCTCCGTACTGAGATGTCTTCGCCACACTCTTCACAAACACCAAAAGATCCGTCTTCTATACGCTCAAGAGCCTTTTTTATTTTTGTTATCAGTCTCCTCTCCCTGTCTCTGATACGGAGAACAAAATTACGGTCGGATTCAAGTGTTGCCCTGTCGCTTGGGTCAGGAAACGTTTCATCATCATCAGTCATCTCTACAACTGTGCCTTTAACTTCATCCAAAAGCTCCTCCAGGCGTTTGCTAAGAAGGGTTCTGAAATATGTCAGATTTTTTTTGTCCACGGTTTTGATACCTCCCTTAACATGAATCTAAAACATTTAACTTACCCCTAATTTGAGCAATTCCAAAAAAACATGATGCAACAAATCCCGCTATGTCGGGATTTGTGTAACAGCATTGAACGGATTTAAGCATTACATAAGCTTCACCTGGATGGTGAAGTGTAATGCTTACCTCGGAAGCAGACATGGATGTCTGCTGAGAATGAGTGATATGCTGTTACACTATGCTGTCTTTATCTGAAAAATCTCTCAATCTCTCAGATTAGGTTACCATAATAAATCTTAAGAGTAAAAAAAAATCTGTGCTGTTAGTCCCTTTCAAAAGTGCCACTTTTCCCCCCGCTTTTTCTGACAAGCATTATATCAGATATGGTCATTGCACGGTCAACAGCCTTGCACATATCATAAATAGTCAGTGCTGCTGCTGTCACTGCCACCAGAGCCTCCATCTCAACGCCTGTTCTGCCTTTGATTTTTACAGTGGCTTGTACTTTAATCTGGTTGAGCTCCTGTTTTGGCAGGAATTCCAGGGAAACAGATGTAATGTTTAAAGGATGGCACATTGGTATCAAATCAGATGTCCTTTTGGCAGCCATGATTCCGCCAACCCGGGCAACCCCCAACACATCACCCTTTTCAATTTTTCTGTCAATAATCCTTTGAAATGTTTCCGGTTTCATGGTGACACTGGCTGTTGCAGTGGCCACACGAAGTGTTTCCCTCTTTTCGCTTACATCCACCATTCTGGATCTTCCTGATTTGTCAAAGTGGGTCAGTTTTTTCATAAAAATCTTCTATTTGCCTGAAATTGTTTAGTTTTCTTCTGTTTTTTATATTAAAACCAAATAAGCGTCAAGATAAATTTTGCTGCCCTGACACCTGTTTTGTAAAACAGGTTGACAATTTCAGCCATCATATATGTATAATGTTATCCAATTGAATTGATTTTACAAAGCCATCAACTATAGACATAAAAAATCATGAACCCCTTAGCAGCCATCATTTTTTGCACAAAATCACAAATCCCGAGCCAGGATCTTCTCTTTTCCCTGAAAAACAATCCATTAATTAAAAAAATTATTCTTGTAAAACATACTGATTCACCTGACATGGCAGGCAGGGGTGTTTCATCCCTTACAGCAGATTTCCCGTTTAGCGGCAGATCTGTTGCCGAGGCACTTGAAAAAGCCTGCCCCTGCTCTTATGCTTTAATCATTTCTGAACCTTCAGGAGTTGATATCTCAACTGAGGAAACAAAACGGTTTTTAGATATTGCAAAAAAGGTTGACGGGGCTTTTTACTATGCAGACTATTATTTTGAGATAAGAGCCCCCTCTAATGTCAGGCCTGTAATTGATTATCAGAAAGGAAGCATCCGGGATGACTTTTTTTTGGCCCGGTTCAATTTGTCTCTTTAAAACACATCTCTAAAGCCTTTGAAAAAGGGGGGGGACTGACTGATTCAAAATGGGCAGGTCTGTATGAACTGAGGCTTAAAGCTTCCACTGAAGGCGACCTAATAAGAATTCCGGAACCTCTTTGCCTTGCAAAAAACAGTTCATTGGGAAAGACCTGCCATTTCAGATATGTTAACCCCAAACTGCTTGATTATCAGAGGGAAATGGAAAAGATAGCAACAGCGCACCTGAAGTGTATAGGAGCATTTTGCTCACATGCATTAAAACCTGTGCCTGAGGACAAAACAGCTTATCCTGTTAAAGCAAGTGTTGTAATACCGGTTAAAAACCGTGAAAAGACCATTGCAGATGCTGTCACAAGCGCTTTAAGCCAGAAAACTGACTTCCAGTTCAATGTCCTTGTGGTTCAGAACCACTCAAGTGACAGAACAGGTCATGAAATTGAAAGGATTGCAAAACATGATTCAAGGCTTTTTCAGATTATCCCAAAACAGAAAAACCTGGGGATTGGAGGATGCTGGAATGTGGCAATCAGCTCTGCCCGGTGCGGAAGATATGTGTGCCAGCTTGATTCGGATGATCTTTATGATGGAGAAAACACCTTGTCCGAAATGATAAACACCCTTGCTGCAGGAAAATACGGCATGGTTGCCGGGGCGTACAGAGTCGTAAACTTTAACCTCGAGCAGGTGCCACCCGGAATTGTTGATCACAGGGAGTGGACTGATGAAAACGGCAGGAACAACCTTCTCAGGGTCCAGGGGATAGGGGCTCCCAGGGCATTCCCCACTGCTGTTCTGAGACAGTTTCCCTTCCCGGATCTGAGCTATGGAGAGGACTATGCAGTTGCACTCAGGATTGCCAGGAATTTCCGTGTCGGACGCATTTATAAGCCCCTGTATCTTTGCCGAAGGTGGGAGGAAAATACAGATTCAAACCTTTCACTGCTGGAAGAAAACAGGCTTGCTTTTAATAAAGACAAATTGAGAACCCGCGAAATTCTGGAAAGGCAAAAGCTGAATATGTCATAAAAGCAAAAATTCTGGGCAGAGGACCAAGGTTTTTAAAACAACTTAAACTTACATGCTTTTTGCTCTTATTATTTTATGCACCCAACAAACCCAAACAAAAAAACAAACCAGGCTGATGTTATTATTAATGATGCACTTCTGCAGCCCTTTATGGAAAACAGCAGCAGCGAGGTTTTTGTTAAAAAATTATCAGCCTTTGTAAGACAGCAGATTGCTGTCTGGCCAGGCCTTAAGCAGGCACGGGAGCTGCTGAAAAAGAGTACCACAAGGAAAATCTTTCTATCCGACCTTGACGTATACCTGCAGCATAACCCGCAGAGAATAAAGAGTTCTTCTTCATCTGTTGACAGAGAATCCATTGAAAAACGGCTCTGTTTTCTCTGCCCGGATAATCTGTACAAAAAACAGCTGGGGCTTGCTTATAAAAAAGACTGGCTTATTCTTAACAATCCTTTTCCAGTATTTGCTGATCATCTTGTTGTTTCCTCTCTCAGCCACCAGCCACAGCTTATAGAAAAAGCACTTGGCACAATGATATGCTTTGTAAAGGATACAGGGTTGTCATTTACAGCATTTTATAACGGCCCCTCCTGCGGTGCGTCTGCACCGGACCATCTTCATTTCCAGGCATGTCCTGATGGGGGGCTGCCCATAACTGGTCAGGCAGCAAAAATATTACACTCACACCTCCCTGAATCCCCTCTTTTTTCTGTGGGGAAAAACAGTAATATTAAAAGTCTTGCCGGCGTTCTTGACAAAAGGGCGCTGTTTTTGTGTGTAACACCTGAGCATGAATTTTTATTTGAACAGATGGAAAAAGCCCTTATTTTCATAAAGGAGCAATCAGGGGCTGCTGATGAGCCAATGGTAAACCTGATAGTGTCAGGCACGGGGAAAAACTATATGGGAATAATATTTCCAAGAAGAGCACACAGGCCCGCCTGCTACTACAGAAAAGACAATGAGATGATGATTATAAGCCCTGGTACGGTTGACATGGGAGGCCTCATTATTATGCCAAGAAAAGAGGATTACGCCAGAATGAATCAGGAAATTACACTGAAAATATTTTCTGAAGTGAGTTATGGACCTGAGTTTTTCAGGCAACTTGCATAAGGATTAAAAACATGCCTTTACCACAAAATGAGCCCGTGATTTCAGTGGGCCTTGCAGAAAGCTCAAGCAGAATAATTTTCGACATTACAGGTAAATATCTTCTTGACAATACAGCTGTTTCCCAGGGCAGATATGAAGCATATGCAGGCAGAGAAACTGTTACCCTTCTAAACAGTAAGGGTGAATGTATTGCAAAATCTCCTGAACTTCACTTTCTCAACAGGGAAAACACTGCATGCTTTTTTACCATCCCTGCTGTAACAATAGGCCGAAACTTTCACTGGGAGCAGTTTCAGAACCAGAAATTTCAGGGCGGATTAATTCTTAAAACATCTCCATCGAAAATACTTACAGTAATTAACAGAATCCCCCTTGAAATGTATCTCGAATCGGTCATATGCTCTGAGATGAGCAGTGAATGTCCTGAGGAGTTTCTGAACACCCACTGTGTTATTTCCAGAAGCTGGCTGCTGGCACAGCTCCAGAAGAAAAATTTTAAAACATCTCCTGTCTGCCGTAAAGACAGCACCTGGACTGATTCAGGATTTCACCGGCACTTTGATGTCTGTGCTGACGACCACTGCCAGCGCTATCACGGGACAGAGCATGTCAATACCAAAACACAAAAGGCAGTCCACCAAACCAGGGGCGAGGTACTTGTTTTTGAAAATGAGATTTGCGACACGCGGTTTTCTAAATGCTGCGGAGGAATTACTGAAAGGTTTTCAACTGCCTGGGATGACCGCGAAGTTCCATACTTAAGATCAGTTTCAGACTGCCCTGACCCGGATCATGGACTTCTTCAGCCTGTTTTTAATGAAACACAGGCAAGGCATTTTATATTCTCCAGACCTGGAGCATACTGCAACATTGAAAAGAATATAAACCTTCTCACCAGAATACTTCCTGAATTTGACTTTAAGACTGAAAATTTTTTCCGCTGGCAGATCTCAATACCCCGGGATGAACTCAGGAATATTCTTTTTAATAAGACGGGCATTGATTTTGGAGAAATAAGGCAGATCCTGCCTCTTTCAAGGGGTGACTCCGGGCGCATCTACAGGCTTAAAATCAGAGGAGAAAAGCAGGAAAAAATCTTTGGCAAGGAACTTGAAATTCGGCGTGTTCTGTCACCAGCACATCTGTACAGCTCTGCGTTTGTTGTTGAGCCATTCAGTAAAGGCTTTAAACTCAGCGGTGCAGGCTGGGGACACGGTGTGGGACTCTGTCAGATCGGTGCTGCTGCAATGGCTGAGCAGGGCTGTGACTGCAAAAAAATTCTTTGTCACTATTTCAGGGGGGCAGAACTGAAGAAAATTTATTAACCCGGATTTTTCTAACCATAGGTCTTCACTATTTTATATTCAGTATTCCGCTGTTCCGGTCTCTTCCCAGCGCTGCTTATAAGCTCTACCATCTCTGCCTCTGTGATCTGGCTGGATGCCCCGGCAGCCCTTACAACATTTTCTTCAAGCATAATACTTCCAAGATCGTTTGCCCCGAAAAAAAGGCTCATCTGCCCTATCTCCTTTCCCTGGGTAACCCAGGAGCCCTGAATGTTTTCAATGTTGTCCAGAAATATCCTTGAAACTGCAAGGGTCCTGAGATAGTCAACTGAGGAAGCTTCAGCGCCTCCAAGTTCAGTGTTGCCGGCTGTAAATGTCCACGGAATAAACGCCCTGAACCCCTCTGTCCTGTCCTGAAGCTTTCTGATTTTCTGCAAATGTTCCATTCGCTCTTCCACAGTCTCAACACTGCCAATCATCATGGTCGCGGTTGTCTTCAACCCTGTATTGTGTGCTGTTTCCATAACATCCAGCCACTTCTGCGCATTTACTTTATGGGGGCTTATTATCCGGCGGACCCTGTCAGAAAGTATCTCTGCACCACCACCAGGCAGAGAATCAAGCCCGGCCTTTTTTAAACGGAGCAGCACATCCTTTACGGACAACCCTGCAAGCTTTGCCAGATGATATATTTCGGGGGGGGGAAAACGAGTGGACAAACACATCAAAATGAGCCTTGATTTTTTTCACCACCCCCTCAAAGTATTCCATATCCAGATCCGGATGAAGCCCGCCCTGAAGCATTATCTGGGTTGCCCCTAAAGAGACAGCCTCCCTGACTTTTTGAAATATCTCCTCTTCGTTTAAAAGATATGCATCATGGTCTGTCTTTTCACGGTAAAAAGCACAAAACCGGCATCTGCTTTCGCAAATGTTAGTATAGTTTATGTTCCGGTCAATCTGAAATGTTGCCCTGCCTGAAGCATGAAACTTAGTCATTGTCTTTTGTGCCATCTGC
Organism: Deltaproteobacteria bacterium; assembly: GCA_024276465.1. Taxonomy (GTDB): domain Bacteria; phylum Desulfobacterota; class WTBG01; order CAIYCZ01; family CAIRTM01; genus JAJRXD01. The sequence continues at coordinate 12,492 of JAJRXD010000034.1, read as the reverse complement.
CCTAACATCAAAAGATCAGCATCCCTGAAAAGCATCAGGGCCTCTGCTTCTGAGATTCTCAATGAATTCTCTGTTTTTTTTATAATATCCGGCAAGTCAGGGGAAATCATAGGATGATGTAATTTTTCAACAATTAATTTTATTTATTAATCCTGTTTTTTGAGTTTACAAACTGTTTTATCTCAACAAACCTGAGTTCAGGAACCGCATCAATTGCACCAATTTTGTGCGCCATTTTATAATAGTTCTTGAGGCCACGCTGATAATCATCGCCAAATTCAAACTTTAAGGTTCTGAAATATTGCTTTAAAAAATTTGCGGAAAAATTTTCCCACCGGGCTATCTCTGTTGCTATTTCATCCAGGTGTTCGATGCTCATGTCAAGGGACAACTGAAATGCCCGAAAAACATCAGAGACAATATCAGGATGTTTTTCAGCATAAGGCTTCCGAACAGCCCAGACAGCATATACCATTTTTTTGCCTGTTAACTGCTGCCATTCTTCACCAAGATCATAAATGTAAAAGTTGCCCGGTTTCTGGAACACCCTCAGTGCATCATCACCAATCAACAGAGCTGCTTCTGCCTCACGGAACATCTCCGGAAGATCCGGGGGGCTTTCAAAATAGACCGGGGTTATACTGTATTTTTCCCTGAAAATTATTTTTGCCATTACCTGCGAGGTTGCAGACGTATTTGTAAGCGCTACAGGCTTTCCATCCAACTCCTGTACCGGAACCTTGCTTACGATAATAATACTCATAACCCTTCCGCTTGAACTGACTGTCAATTGAGGCATCAGATGTACTTTATCTGCATGACGGGCATATTCAATTGCAGGGACAGGACTGATATCAAGCTTTCCACTGAGAAGCCTGTTACAGAGGTCCACAGGATGATCCTTGAAAAGATCTATGTCGAAAACCACACCGTTTTTTACAAGCATGTGATAAAGCGGCAGGCAATTCAGAAACTGTATGTGTCCAACGCGGGGTCTCATGACTTACCTATCTATGTTGCAGGTTACGAGTTACGTGTTACGGGTTAAAAAATATTTCAACCCGTAACATTTGATTTTTTTTGCCACCATGATACAGGAAACAACTCCTGAGTGGCTACCCCCCTTTAATTAATATGCTTCTATCTCCTTGTACAGCGTATCCCTCTGCACAGGAACATTGCCTGTCTGCTTAATCAGTCTGATTAATTCTTCTTTTGTTATTCCGGTGGCAGTGTCAGCCCCTGCCCTGTGTGCTATTTTTTCCTCAACAACTGTACCGTCAATATCATCTGCACCAAAAAACAGGGAAAGCTGGGCTGTTTTCAGCCCGGACATTATCCAGTATGCCTTGATATGATCAAAGTTATTAAGCATAAGACGGGAGATGGAGATCATCCTTAACTGCTCAAACGCTGTGGGCATTGCGCAGCAATCCATCATGGTGTTTGCGGGATGAAATGGCAGGGGGATAAAAGCCTGGAACCCCCCTGTCTCTTTCTGAAGCATTTGCAGGGTAATCAAATGATCAATAATCTCCTCCTTTGTTTCAATATGTCCGTACAGAAGCGTTGCATTTGTTCTGAGACCAGTCCGGTGTGCAGCTCTCATAACTTCCAGCCACTCCCCTGAGGATGCCTTTTTCGGGCAGAGCTGATGCCTGACCCTGTGGCTCAGAATCTCCGCCCCGCCTCCTGGAAGAGATCCAAGCCCTGCTTCTTTTAACCGGCCCAAAACCTGCTCAATGCCAAAACCCGAAATATCAGAAAAGTATTTTATCTCAACAGGTGTAAAAGCCTTTATATGAATAGAAGGAAACTCGCTTTTCAAGCTTTTAACTATTTCAAGGTAATACGCGAAGGGAAGATCAGGATGAAGCCCGCTTACCATATGAACCTCTGTAATAAGGGCAGAAGATGCAGCTCGAATTTTTTCCATTGCTCCTTCTGCAGTCAAAACATATGCCTCCGGGGATTCTTTGTCACAGCTGAAAGCACAAAATCTGCATCTTGAAACACAGACATTCGTGAGGTTTATGTGACAATTAACATTAAAAAAGACCTTGCTGCCAACTTTTTTCTTTTTTTCAGCATCTGCAAGCTTTCCAATGGAAAGGATATCACGGGAGCGCAAAAGCACGAGGCCGTCTTCTTTTGTAAGGCTTTCGTGGTTGTTGATTTTATCTTCGATTTTTTTCAGGGTTGACATATGAATACTTTGGTTATGCCATGGATTTATTCAAATTTTTATAATCATATCAGCTTTAATGTCAAGGCAGATTCAAAAAAACCGGCTGCAGACCGGGCTGTTCCTGAAAGCTCCCTGTTATGATCTCTTCTGAAACATCCCGGACAAAATAAAAGAATAAAACAGAGACAGGTATTGAAATCCCTGTCTCTGCAGCAATTGCATCTGTCCATTCAGAAGGAACAGGGGGCAACACACGCTGGACAGTTAGTGCTGTTATACTCATTTTTCATTATAAGTAAATCAAAAATACCTACAACTGTATCTTTATCAATGTCAGCCTGGCAGCAAAAGGTCGAATTGTCCGGATTACATTCTGTTTTGTTATAGTCGTTTTTCATTATAAGCAAATCAAAAATATCCACTGATGTGCTGCAGTCAAGGTCAGCATGACATCGTGTATCAGCCCTGGTGAATGCTTCAACTGCATCAAAATCAAAGCCCCCGCTGTTAAAAGCTGTGGGGTAGGGATCATACACCGGGTTTCCTTCTTTGTCATAAGTGCTTCCATTACCAATAACGTCAACAATTCGCACATATTCTATGAATTCTAAATCTACTGTTCCATTATCCACCATCGGAAAGCCGATTAAATCATCAAGATCATAGTTTGTGCTGACCGCAGCAAGTGATCTGCCGGCAAAACCCGAATAATCAAGGGGATAAACCATATCAAAACCGGTTACTGAAACAGCATTTGTGGTTTTAGCGGGAAATCGTGCAAAATGAACACCATCGCTTGACACTTCGACAAAGGCAAGTTCAAAAAAATACCCTGCATGTCCAGGAGGCCAGTTTTGAAAATATCCGTTTTCATAGACCCCAAAGTCAGGCCCTGGGCCGTTATCAATCACCTTTCCTTCCCCAAAGCTCATTGTTATGTACCCTCCGTCACCTAAGGACACAACACTTCCGTCAGAAAAGCCAATGGCATCTGATTCGCTTCCGTAGCCTGCCTTGTCACCGCCTGGATCAGAAATGTCAACAGGGCCACGAACCAGGCCTGCCACCAGGCTCCCTGCATCTGTATAAGCTGGATTGGCAAGTTCAATTGTATTCAGGTAAGCTGCCGGATTCTGCCAGTTATAATTTGAGCTTGTTGCAATTACCTTTTCCCTGTGCGAGGCAAGGGAATATACAACCTCTGATCCTGAACTTACAGAACCGGCAAATCCGTTCTTCCTGAAATCATATACCGGAAAATCCGTTCCGGTTGATATGTTTTTATCTGTCTGACTTATAAAAAGATAGCCCGGCATATATGCCTTTAGATCGCCAACATAATCTGTTGTGTATGTCAGATAGAGGTTGTCAATTGGCAGGCCGGTCTCTGGGTCAAACATCACAATGTTAAATTCATATCCCCAGTTTTTACCGACAACAGCAAAACCCAGATCCCTGTTTATTATTTCAATGTCATGCACTGTTACTGCATTCACGTCCAGTCCGGCAGCAGTGGCAAGAACCGATACAGGATAGGTGTAGTTTCCGAATCCGTCTGTTGCCCACGGGTCTATAACCTGTATACCGCTGGTTGCCGGTGTGCTCCAGTCGCCTGTACAGCTCACATATAAAAGCCCGTCAATGTAATCAAGCTCAGCGTTGGGGTTCTGAAGGCTGAGCGATATGGTGGCAAGATGCGTGTCAGTTACAGTGTCCATGACAATTACTTTTCCAGGGCTGCCCCAGCCATCCTGAACAGCAATGAAAAGCCTGCTCTCCTCAAGGCTGAATCCATTCCATTTTTGCACCATGCACATGTAAGAGACGCTGGCAGAAACAGAACATCCGTAATCACTCGGTATGATAGTACTGATAATTGTTCCGTTGTCAGGATTAATCACTGCCACATCACTTATGCTGTATCGGGAAACATATGCTTTTGTTGTGTCGTGAAATTCCATATCATAGGGGTTTGAACCATTGCCCACGCTGTAACTGGCAAAAGGCGCGGCTGTCATGTTGTCAAGAGGCAGAACCATAATTGTCCCGTCCCCTGCCGCGTACTGTCCTGCCCTTCCTATAATATAAGCCTTTCATTGTAGCAGACAACCCTGTTATCCTGTTCAAGGTCTGACCTTATGTCATTTATAACATCAAAAGGATAAGACAATCCTTTTTTTGGAACAAGCATTAGTAAAATAAAAACCAGTAATATGTTTTTCCTTGAAAATCTCATTTTTCCTCCTTGTGATTGTAAAACAATTTAGCTTGTTTCTTCCCGTAAATCCTGCTACCCTTTTTTTACGGATGTCATTACCGCAGCAGCAGCAATCTGTAACACGATGAGGGTGTGAGTGGATTGTCACTCAAGCGAAATGACTTCGCCTGTGCCTCCAATGCCTTACACTTTAATGTGGGGCAAAGGAGGCACATATTTAATTGATATTATCTGTTTCAATCACCTCCTTTCATGAAAATTTATCAAGGCACAGGCACTTAACACTCAGCTCAATAATTAACAGCACTTACAGCATCAAGATCAAACCCGGATTCTGAAAATCCGCTGGTGGCACCTGCAAACGGATTGTGGCGTATCAGCTCACCATCAGAATCTCTAAGCCAGCTGTCACCTGTGTACTGGATTTTTACATATTGAATCCAGCGCAGAGACACATCAACCAGGTCATCAAGATCAAATGTGTCGCCCCCTGATACAGTCGGGTCAGTTGGATCGTAATATGTTTCCATCGTTTCATTGTCAGTCTGGTATAAAGACATTACCGGGTTAAGGCCTGCAAAACCCGAAATATAATTATCAGGATTTGAGCAATGCTCTATTATATCAGCCATCTCAGGGTTTTGAGCCTCAAGAGGTATAAAATCACACGGGATCTGGTAAAACCTGACCCCATCCTGACTTACAGAAACCACAGCCGGCTCCATAAACCTTCCAGACATTCCGCCGCTGCTGTAAGAAAAGGGGTTTTCAAAAACAGTGAAATCAGGGCCATCCGCATTGACAATGATATTGTCTGTAAATTTCAGTATTATAAAACCTCCATATGGCGTCGAGGTAGCGTTGTCGTCGTTGGCCCTGGCACCAAGAGAAAGAACATCCATACTCCCGCCTAACTGCCCTCCTCCAGAAGGAGGTCCAAGTACAACATCAGGCAAATTACTGGATCCAAATGGAACAACATCCGGATTCATTGCAGGTTCATACATGAAAACTTCATCAGCAAACGGGTCAGGCTGATTTTTCCAGTCAGTACTGTTGTCAAGCCAGGCAGACTCTTCTATCATCTGCGGTGTTATATAATAACTGGCATTGTCCGGAGGATCAGCAAAAACCCTGCCCGCGCTGTAGGCAAAAGCTGTATAATAATACGTTGTGCCATTGTTGAGATTCTTATCCACCCAGTCTGAATCCCGCCCGTCATAAACAGGCACACCATCACCAGGCTGCTCTGGATAGTTATCCGTGTCCCTTATGATGACAGTGCCCTGCCATCTGTCGTTATCAGGGTTAGTCCAGGCAAGCCCGACTTTTTTATCACTGCCAGCTGCAATAAGATTTGTTGCCGGTAAAGGCGGTTCAGCTGTAATCGATGTTGTTGTTGTGCTTATGGTAGTGGTTGAGGTACTGCTTTCTCCACCACTACCACTGCCTCCGCCTGAGACAGTGGTGGTGGTAGTGGTGGACATGCTGGACGAAGTCGTTGAAGAAGAAGTTGCAGGCAATGGAAGCTCAGCTGCAACCGATGTTGTTGTGCTTGTGAATGTATCCGGCACAGTCTGCGGGACATAGCCAAAATCAACCTCTGCTGTTCTGTCAAAAATACCCAGAAAAATCACAGAAGGGTTTTCAGTTGTCTTTTCCGGATCTTCAGAAACCAAACACTCAAGCCTGTATACCCCCGGGCTGAGACCTGAAAATTCATACAGCCCGGCAGGGTCTGTTTCTGTCGCTGCAACAGACACAGGAATCAGCCCCAACAGCATTTTTACAAGCGATACAGCTGCGCCCGGCATTCCTGCTTCTGCTTTATCATGCAGACCGTCTCTGTTGCTGTCCTCAAAACATATACCGCTTACAACGCCTTTAAAGCCGGTTTGACTGGTCTGGCTTCCAGCAGCATCTGCACAAAAATGCATAAAAACCAAAAAAAAGATTATCGATACCATGAAAACCGAACACTGTTGTTTGTTATTCATTGACAGCTTCTCCCTGTGTATAAATTTATCCGTCAGGCAACCCCTGTTTAACTATTTTAATTCAAAAGTAATATCCACAATGGAGGTAAAAGTATCTTCCTGCAGAAAGGGAGGAAAAGCCGGGTAGGGTACACCCTTTTTAACAGCATCAATCGCTGCGCTGTTAAGCATGGCAAACGAGCATGGATTTATAATACTTGTGTCCAGAACCGTGCCATCCCTTGATATTACAAATTTGCACTTAACCGATCCCTTCATCTTCCTCCTTCTGGCAATGCGCGGATAATGTTTTGCTTTTTCAATCCTGTAAAGGATCTGATCCAGAAAAGCATCAATAGCACGCTTTTTTTCTGCTTCAGCCGCAGAATCAGGAGCAGATGCGGGCTGTGGCTCTGATACTGCTCTGTTTATTGTTTCCAGCTGTTTTTTCCCCTGCGAACTGCCTGCAGCCTGAACTGCTTTCTGCTCAGTCTCTGTTTCTCTTTCTTTTCTATCAAAAATTTCAGGTTTCAAAGACTGTATGCTTTTGATATTTTCTGCAGCCTTTAATGAGTGTTTTCCCCGACCTGGTGCTTTTTTTTTAACAGGACGGGTTTTGGATTCAGAGCTGATGCTCCTTTTTGCAGGAACCCGCAACTGCTCAAAGTCAAAGGAAATATGGACTGATTTTGATCTTCTTTTCTGCCAGTGGGGCTTGTATGAAAAAAGTATTGCCAGAACAGCAGCATGTACAAGCATGGAAATTAAAAAAGCTTTTGAAAGAGGTCGGGACAGTGCTGTTTTCATCTTTCAGGAACCTGATAATTTTTTATCTGTGTTGCAAGAGTAAGTTTTTTTGCCCCTGATTTTTTTATAATATCCATAACCTGCACTAACCGTTCCACGGTATTTCCCCTGTCTGCTTTAATTAAAACGTTTTTTGAGCCCCTTTGCCTGTAAATTTCATTTAGTGAATTCAGGAGAAGACCTTCTGCGATCTGCTGTCCGTTTACAAAAACAGCTCCGGCACTGCCGATGGTTACAGTAATTCTCTCCTGCTTCTGCGAAAAAGATGAGGAGGATACCGGAAGATTCACACTGATACCCCTGTCCCGCATAAAGCTCGATGTGAGAAGAAAAAAGATTATGAGGAGGAAAACCATGTCAATGATGGGAGTAATGTTTATTCCTCCGGAGTCTCTGCGCTGACGTTCAAACTCCATGGCTGTTTTTTTCCCGTACTGCCTCTATCAGATCAAGGGACGCATCCTTCATTTCTGTCTCCACTCTGTTGATTTTTCCCATAAAGTAATTGTAAAAAAGAAGCGAGGGGATAGCAACTGTAAGTCCGGCAGCTGTTGTTATCATGGCTTCCCATATCCCGCCTGCAAGCTGAGCAGCATCAACTCCCCCTGCGTGTTCCTGGATCTGAATAAATGCCTTTATCATGCCCGTAACTGTTCCTAACAGTCCTAAAAGAGGGGCAACATTGGCTATGACATTCAATCCCCTTAAATTATGTTCAAGCAGGGACAGCTCCCTTGACCCTGTCCTTGCAAGGATCTTTTCAACATAGTGCTCCTGTTTGTGGCGCAGATATGCTTTTATGCCTGCAGCAATTGTTTGCGGAACAGGCCCTGGTTTTTCTTTTATGCTTTGCAGGATTTTGTCTCCACAGTCCTCTTTAATGTTTTCAAGCATGTGGCCAATTGACCGGGCTGTGCCCTTTCTTATCTTCCAGAACAGATATGAACGGTCAACAATAATGGCAAGCTCTGCCAGAGAGCAAAGCAGAATGGGAAGCATGAGAATGCCGCCTTTACTGAGGATTTCAAGCATTGTTTAATAATCCCTGTCTATTACTGTTTAATTATCAGTTCAGCTGTTTGAAAAGCCCCCCTGAACCCTGGTGATGGTTTTTTTAGAGGGCTGAAGCATTCCATTGTTTTAAAAAACTTCTATTCCGATAAAAGCCGTTGGGGCCAGGTTGTAATCAATCATAAAGCTTCCAAACCCGATGATCATCTGGCCGAACACACTGGGAACAGAAAAGCCTGTGGCCTCTGCAAACTGGATGTCAATACCTGAACGATTGTTAAAAATAAAATAGAAGAAACCGTTTATAAATTCAAAATACTCACCGTCACCGTAATTCTCCATTTTTTTCATCACAAATGATCCATCCTCATTGAAAATAAGAACTTCATTGAAAACAGGAATTTCACCGGTTGAAACACCGGCTATGACAAACTGCCTGCCGCTCACGCTTTCAAACAACTTTGCATGCACTTTTCCGGAAAATCCTCCAATTGCGTACATACCTAACATAACTGCAAATACAACTCTAAAAAAACTCCTCATATCAAATACTACCCTCCTTTCTGTCATAACGATAAATCCACTGTAAAAAAATAACTTCTTCCTGGAAGCGGATAGCCTATAACGTCCTCAGTCATTTCATCAGAAAAATTCTTAACCTCCAAAGTAAATGTAAAGCGCTTTTCAGTGCTCCAGGACAAGCCCAGATTTTGTATTGTTCTCCGGTCAATCTTTTTTGTATTTGCCCTGTCAAGAAAGCTTTCATCAAGAAATTCTATTTCATGAAACAGCCTGTACCTGCCTGTAAACACTTCAATCCTGTTAAAAAGTTCATATTTGGGCCTTCCTGGCAGAGTATTACCTTGCCAGTATGCAATTGAGCTTTTGTCACGTGCATGCTGGATAGTAAGGTTTCCTGAAATTATTACTGGCCAGATAAACCTGAACCGCCAGAAAAACTCATGCCCTGCAATACTTGCCTTTGAAATATTCATTGCAATTGATGTGCGCTGGGAGTTCTGAATGAACAAAATCAGGTTATCTACCCTGTTTCTGAAATAGGAATATTCCAGATTGAATGATTTTAAAAAAATGGAAGGGGTTTTTCCACTCACAGAGAATCCAACATCCCAGTTTATTCCCTCTTCAGGCACCAGGCCCGTGTTTCCCACAATTGCACCCCTGTCTCCGAAAAGCTCGTAAAAATTCGGTATCCGGTAGTACTTGCCCAGATTGCCTTTGAGCTTTACTGCCTCCATGATATTCAAAACCGCACCTATCTTGCGTGTCAGCTGTGACTCCGAAGTGTTTGATCCCGGTGAAATCAGAGCAGATGAAAAAGGCACCATTCCCTTAAAATCATTGTCATAGTAGTTGTACTTGAGCGAAGGATTTATCATCAGGCGGTCATTAAAAAGATAAATTTCGTCTTCAAGACTGAAGGTATAGGCAAATCTTTTCTGCTCTTCTGATCTGGTTTTGCGGGGGCTGCGCATTTTTTCTGTAAACCCGTAAAGGTAGGCTATTCTGTTTATTGAATCCGGGGTTTGAAGCGATGACAGATTGTCTCTGGACTGAAAGGTTTCTTCAGTTGCTTCAGCAAGAATGGTTATAAGATGTGACTCCCCTAACAGATAGGATAAAAGCAGCTGCCCTGAAAAATTTTCAGTGTCATCCCTGTTGTCCTGTCTGCCGAAACCGATCTCACCCCTGGTATCCCTGAATTTCTGCCGCTGAAAACTGTATGAAAAAAGGGCTTCACCGGAAAGTCCCGGTATGAACAGATCATCCCCGGACAGCTTAACATGTGAAAGGTTTCTGAATGTTTTAAGCCGGGAATCCCGTGACTGATAACTTCCAATTCCGGGTACTCCCTGATTTTTGTTGAATATGTTCATGTTTACATCGAGTTTATATCCGGAATCAAACTCGTAGCCGGCTTTGATGAGCAGATCGTTTGAACGGAAGTCATTATTGCGCCTGCGGGTCCAGTTGTCATCGTCCCTGTTATATCGGGTTCCCCTGTCATCTTTAAACCTGAAGTCTCCCCTGCTCTGCGTATGATTATAAAAAAACGTATAGTACAGGCGCTCAAACCTCCTGGATAAAAACAGGTTTGCCTTGTGGGTCTCGAATGATCCGAATGTGTAGTTGATTTTTGACGTACTGGAATGTTTTGCCTTTTTTGTAATGATATTAACCACACCCCCGATACCTGACGCCCCGAATCTCGCAGGAGAGGTGCCCCTGTATATTTCTATTTTCTCCACATTGTCAAGAGGAATGTCAGCCAGGTTCACAACTCCTGAAACTGCCCTGTTCAGAAGTATACCGTCGAGATAGATGACAACCTGTTCAGATGAAGAACCTCGAATTGAGATTGTGCTGAAACTGCCCAGCCCCCCGTACTGTTTTACGTTGACACCGACCGACTGGTCAAGCACCTCTGGAATTGATATTGCCTGAGAAGGCAGTTCATCCACCATAATGACAGTGACAAACCCGGTGGCATCAGCAGAACCTGTGTTTACCTCCTCCTCATCAGCGCTCACAACCACATTGCCGATTTCGTAGGAATCTTCACAACGCAGGGGATCGGTTCTCATCAATACACAAAGGCTTATACTCATAAGAAGCAGTTTTTTAAACATTATATGGTTAATATTGACAGCTTCGTAAAAAGTCCACCTGTCCCGGGAATATCGGGGCAACCTCAGTCATTGCGACATACAACTAAGTACGCATCATTCCTTCGGTTTTCTGCACCTTGCATCTGGAGTTTTTTACAAAGCCGTCTGATTATTGACTTTTTACGTGATTATCAATTTTTTTTCTTTTCACTGCTGAAACATATGGACAACAGTTCCATGCCTTCATTCATCTCTGCCAAAAATTCAGGCAGGTATTTATAATAGAGTTCAATAATTTTTCTGCCCTCTTCAGAGCGGCTGAGTACAGAATCTCTTAAAAACCGGCACCATGACGTTATTTTATGGTCCTGGCCGAACAGAAACTCTACAGGACATTCAACCGGTTCCGGTGGGGGCACAGGATCTGTGTCATTATCACCGGGACGGGACGGAGCAGACAGTGATTTTTCGACTGGAACCATGCAATAAGGCGGCAGACCCACATCAATGGGCGCCATGGTAATCTCAGTATCAGTGTTTGTGTCGAAAACTCTTATGCCGGGATTCTGCATGTTCCTGTCACATACAAACAGCATATCCTCAAGAGCAAGTATGTCCGCATGAACAAATCCTGTGCCCGGAGCATGTACTGGAAAAACACTGCGGGTGGCAAGGTTAAATCTGACAACCTGTGTCTGCCAGTCCCCAGTCGTCACAATTGCATAACCCTCATCCCTGCTAACCATGCTGAATGACCTGAAAGCCCCGCCAATCTGTCCTCCCATTTCGGATTCGGTCATGATGATGCCCTCTGCCTGCAGAGTTGACGGGTTTACAAATTCAAATCCACCATCGCTGGCTGAAAAGAAGCTGCCGGCTTCAGCAACAAGTATTTTCCCTGCTTCCGGAACAAATTTCATGTCAAGAGGATTTGTCAATTTAAGCTCAATCGCCTGTATGCCCGCTCTTTCCGGATCAGCATCAATAACAGTATCTTTTTCAGGGTCAATTACAACAATCCGGCTGAGGCCTGAAGGCTGAAACAGGCTGTTGCGGTCAAGGCCCTGCAGGCTCACAAAAACCTTGTTGTCATGATAGAGCATAATGTCCATCTCGGGTATGCCGTCATTGTCCGCAAACCCGGAAAGATCAATTTTGCCGGTTGTTTTACCTGTTGACGGGTTTACTATTACAAGAAAGGACTCCTCGTAAAGGGTTATGTATGCCTTGGAGTTGTTGATGAGTAAAAAATCGTGAGGATTTGAGCCGCTTCCAACAGAAAACTGAATGATGGGATTGTGAAGGTTGTCTTTTTGGAAAACAGTGATATTATCACCGTGCCAACGTTCTATGACATAAATTTTATCTTCAAAAAAACGCGCAACAGCATCACTGTAAATGGTTCCTGATTCATGTTGTGCCTGCTGACTTGAGATATTCAAAGAGGCGTATCCGCCGGTTTCATAGTCAGAAGTAATAATAAATATCTCATCTACTGAACAACGCGCAGCAGGGATGTTGCAAACAAACAGCCCCAAGAAAACCAGCACAAAATATTTAAACTTGCTCTTTGTTTTTTCAATAAAAAAACCCTCAAACGCTGAAATGGTTTGAGGGTTGCACACGGCTTTCATCTTAATCCTCCCCATTTTCCTCGAAATG